>JAZFWG010000269.1:0-15234 GCA_036448135.1 Alphaproteobacteria bacterium | reverse complement strand
CACATTGGCCCGATCTTCGGCATCCTCAACCGCAAAGGCGCGCCGGACTACTCTCAGGTGGAAAACTATCTGCCCTATATACTGCTGGTGGGCTTGATTGTGGTCTACAGCTACCAAATGGGCCTGTGGGGCGGCGTCGCCGCCCTTCTCTTCAGCGTGTTGTTTGTCATCCGCCCGGTGCCGCGGTGGATCCTCAAAAGGCTGCGCCATCGCACCATGGACCGCATCTTCGGCAGCGAGGAGGGCTGGGACCAGTTGTGGCGGCTCGGCGGTCTGTCCGTCCGCCTTTCCGCGGACGTCGAAACCATGTGCATATCGCCCGACGGCGACTGGCAGCGCTTCGCCGTCACCCACCTCCAGCCGATACAAACAGAGCCGGAGGACACCCCCTAAGACTGCGCGGCTAAGGGAGCTTCATTTGCCCTGGGGGGCCAGCATCTGGAGGTTGCGCTCGGCCGCGGCGGCGGCGGGGCTTGTGGGCGTCGCCCGAAGCACGCGGGTCCAATCCCGCCGCGCGGCATCGGTGTCGTTTTGCAGATGGCGGATGATGCCGCGCTCGAGCAGGGCCTCGCCATAATTTGGCTTCAAGGTCAAGGCATGTCCCACATCCCGGGCGGCAAGCCCTAGACGTCCAAGGCGGCGATAGGCGTTGGCGCGCAACAGATAGGCACTGGCCCGGCCCTGTTCCTTGTCGAGGACCCGGTTGAGGTCGTCGACCGCTTCGCCATAGCGGGCCTCATGGCCATAGGCGATGGCGCGGTCGATCAAAAGCTCGATGTCGCCGGGCTTAAGGGCGATGGCGCCGGTGAAGGCGGCGATGGCGCGCTTGCCCTCGCCCGCCATGAGCCAGGCTTGGCCGGCCTGGGCCAGGATCTCGCCCTTGAGCTTGATCACGGTTCCGCCGCCCTGTTTGGCCAACTGTTCCAGGGTCTTCGCCGCCTCGAAGTGGCGTCCCTGCGCGATCAGGGCAAGCGCCACGCAATGGCGCGACGCGGCCCCGGCGCCGCCCTGCCACAACTTGCGCGCCCGGTCCAAGGCCTTGTCCGGATCGCTCTCGGTCAACGCCAGGCAGGCGGCATAGTCCTTGGCGCCCTTGGTGTCTGGCTGGGCGGCTGGCTGGGCATGGCTGGAATGGGCCGCCGCCATCATCGCCAAGGCGCCCATGATGATCACCTTCATGGCTTTAATCGCCGCTTTAATCGCCCGCCGCCGGGCGCGGTTGCGAGAGCTCGTCGATGGCTTGGCAGATGCGCGCGATATCTTGGCGCCGCGAGAAGCGATGATTGGCGTCCTTGACCAGGGTCACCGCCACGTCATCGGTTTCCAGCCGCCGCGCCAGCTTGGCCGAGACGCGCCACGGCACATCCCGGTCGGCCATGCCGTGGAACAGCCGCACCGGGCATGTGATACTGATCGGTGATGCCAGCAACAAATGCTTACGGCCGTCCTCGATCAGCCCCATGGTGATGGCATAGGGCTCATCGCCATATTCGTTGGCCTGGTAGATGACGCCGTCCCTGGCCAGGGTTACCCGTTCATCGCCGTCCAGGTGGCGCCAAATCAGGTTCTCGGTGAAATCGGGCGCCGACGAGATGCCGATGAGCCCGGCCATGCGCCCGGGCCGGGCAAGCGCCGCCAGCAGCATCAGCCAGCCGCCCATGGACGAGCCCACCAGGATTTGCGGGCCCGTGGCCACGTCATCGAGGATGGCGATGGCGTCATCGGCCCAGGAGCCGATGGTGCCGTCGGTGAGTTCCCCCGCCGACGCGCCATGGCCGGAATAATCGAAACGGACGAAGGCCTGGCCGCGCGCGGTGCAGAATTCCTCGAACGCCAGGGCCTTGTCACCGGTCATCTCGGACATGAAGCCACCGCAGAACATCACCCCGGGGGTGTCGCCGGGATGGGCATGATAGGCGATGGCGCCGCCGTTTGGTCGGGACAGGGTTTTAGGGGCCGGTTGCAAAGTCATGGGGGAATCGGTCATAACCCGGAAGCGATGGCTGAGGCACATCAACAAACTACCACCGAAGCGCTAACCACAGGAAGCCGCCGGCCCGTGGTTCTCCAGGTTCTGCCGCGACTGGTGACCGGCGGCGTCGAACGGGGCACGGCGGACGTCGCCCGCGCCCTGGTCGATGCCGGATGGACCTCGCTGGTGGCGTCGGCGGGCGGCCCCATGGTTCATGAACTCGACCGCGCCGGCGTGGGTCACTTCACTTTGCCGCTGGCATCCAAGAATCCCCTGGTCATGGCGATGAATATCACCCGCCTCGATGCCTTGATCCGCGAACATGGCGTCGATATCGTTCATGCCCGTTCCCGGGCCCCGGCGTGGAGCGCCGCCGCCGCGGCCCAGCGCACCGGGGCGCACTTCGTCACCAGCTTCCACGGCACCTATTCGGCGCCGTCGGGGATCAAACGTTTCTACAATCGGGTGATGACCCGGGGCCAAAGGGTCATCGCGATTTCCAAATTCATCGCCGGCCATATCGAAAAGACCTATGGCGTCGGGTCCGAGCGTGTCCGCGTGGTGCACCGGGGCGTCGATATCGATCTGTTCGATCCCGACAAGGTCAGCGATGAACGCATGATCCAGCTCGCCGGCCAGTGGCGCTTGCCCGATGACAAACACATCATCCTGATGCCGGGAAGGCTGACCCGGTGGAAAGGCCAAGGGGTGCTGATCGAGGCCTTGGCCAAGCTCGGCCGCCGCGACGTCCACTGCTTGATCGTCGGCACCGATGAAGGTCATCCCGCGTTCCGGCGTGATCTCGAAAGCCAGATCATCGCCGCCGGTCTTGGCGATGTGGTGCAGCTGGTCGGCCATTGCCAGGACATGCCGGCGGTCTACATGCTGTCCGACGTGGTGGTGTCCCCTTCGATCCGGCCCGAGGCCTTCGGCCGCGTCATCACCGAGGCCCAGGCCATGGGCCGTCCGGTGGTGGTTGCCGACCATGGCGGCGCGTCCGAGACCGTGATCCCCGGGCAAACCGCGTTGTTGGTGCCGCCGAGAGATGCCGGCGCCCTGGCCAGTGCGCTGGACAAATCCCTTGCCATGGGGGCCGAGGCCCGCGACAAGCTGGCACGCCAAGCAAATGCCCATATCCGTGAAAATTTCACCAAAGAGCGCATGTGCCGGGAAACCCTGGCGGTCTACCGGGAAGTGCTGGCGCCAGAGGAGAAACCCCCTGTTGCGGCCCAAAGCGAAGACGCCGCCGGCGTTCCATGACGCGAATCCTGGTGATCAAGCTGGGGGCGCTTGGCGATTTTGTCCTCGCCATGGGCCCCTTCGCCGCCATCCGACGCCATCACCCGGGGGCCCATGTCACCCTTCTCACCATCGCCTCGCTTGCCGACTTGGCCCAGGGCTGCGGCTATTTCGACGAGGTCTGGATCGATAGCCGCCCCCCGCTGTGGCGCCTCAAAGCCTGTTTCGATCTGGTGCGCCGGCTCAACGCCGCCGGGTTCGACCGGGTCTATGACCTGCAGACCGCGGACCGCTCCAACGCCTATTTCCATGCCATGGGCCCGCTCTTCGGCGGACGCCGGGTGGAATGGTCGGGCATCGCCCGGGGCTGCTCGCACCGCCACGACAATCCCTTGCGTGGTTCCATGCACACGGTGGAACGCCAGGCCGAACAGCTGGCGATCGCCGGGATCAAAGACGTGCCCTTCGCCGATCTCGGCTGGGCCCAGGGCGACGTCTCGCGCCTTGGCTTGGGAGCGCCTTATGCCTTGTTAGTCCCGGGCGGCTCCCCCCACCGGCCACGCAAGCGTTGGCCGGTGGCGCATTTCACCGAAGCGGCCGATTGGCTGGTGGAACGTGACGTGGTGCCGGTACTCCTCGGGGGTGCCGAAGAACGCGGCGTGCTGGATCAAATCGCCCGGGCCTCGCCCGGCGCGCGCAATCTCTGCGCAGAGACCTCCCTGGCCGACATCATCACCCTTGCCCGTGGTGCCCGCTCGGCGCTCGGCAACGACACCGGGCCCATGCATCTGATCGCGGCCGTGGGCTGCCCGACGGTGGTGCTGTTCTCCGCCGCGTCCGACCCGGCGCTGTGCGCGCCCCGGGCGCCACAGGGCTCGGCGCCGGTCACTATCCTGCGCCGCGAACCGCTCTCCGACCTCGACGTCGACCAGGTCACCGCCGCATTAAGTTTTCATTGATTCCGGCCTATCGAATGGGCAATAGCTAAGTGAGGTTACAGGGGGGGTATGAGAAGCATTTTCCCGGTTATCGTATTTGCGTTCGGATTGATCGTGTTTGTTGGGGCCGGTTCTCAGGCCGGCGATCACGAAGAAGGCTGGACCGCTGACACGGGCAAGGGACCGGCACGGGCCACCTTGAATCAGGCCCTTAATGCGCCGCCGCAGGACTTGGCGGCTGGCTATCTTGCGATCCACGCTCTCGTGGCCATGGTGGAACACGCACGCCAAGGGGCGACGATCCACACTCCAGACGGCACCATCAATGCCTCCAACGCGGAGACCTTTGGGGCGGTCTATGCACAACGCCTCGCCACCTACGCGACTGCGATCGGCCGGCGGGGCTACCAGAAAGTCGCTGGACGTTATTCGGCTCGCGCCACCGAGGCGTGCAAATCGGCCGGGTCCATGTTGGCGGGCCTCATAGCCGGCGGAATGGCGAAGGAAATCTCTATCACGCAAGACCAATTCAAAGTCAAATTGACACAAAATTTCAGCGTCAACGGTAAGAAAGGTAAAATCGACCACACTGGTGTCGTCGTCGAGGCCATGTTGGTTTTCGCGGATGCGTCGGCCCCCGACTTCACCTTTCTTGCCACCGCACGGCAGGGTGAAATCGAGCTTCGCCCCTGGGTGGCCAAAATCAAAGATACTTATAGCCGCTACCCCCCGGGCTTTCCTCCGCGCCCGAAATGGGATCTGCTTTCAAAATGCACCGTGGTCCTGAAGAGGTCACCGGGGCGTTAAGTTTGCCTTAAGGGGGTTGCGATAAGTCCACGATACACTAGGTATTCACACGAGCTATCCTTGACAGTACCGATGACAGATATGAAACTCGCGCAGCTTAATCTCCTACCCCGCACCCAAAGCCACGGCTCTTGATGGTCTCCATTACCCTTCCAGACGGAAATGCACGCGAATTCGACGGCCCGGTTTGCGGTAGTGCCGTCGCCGCCGCCATCGGCCCGGGGCTGGCCAAGGCGGCGCTCGCCATCCACGTCGATGGCGCGCTGTGGGATCTCAGCCGTGACATCGAACAGGACGCCGAGGTCGAGATCGTCACCCAGGACCACGCCTCCGCCCTGGAACTGCTGCGCCACGACGCCGCCCATGTCATGGCCGAGGCGGTCAAGGAGCTCTATCCCGAGACCCAGGTGACCATCGGCCCGGCGATCGAGAACGGCTTCTATTATGACTTCGCCCGCCCCGACCCCTTCACGCCCAAGGATATGGAGAAGATCGAGGCGCGGATGAAGGAGATCGTCGGCCGCGACGAGCCCATCACCCGCGAGGTCTGGGACCGCCTTGAGGCCATCGAGTTCTTCAAGGGCCAGGGCGAGCACTACAAGGCCGAGATCATCGAGCAACTGCCGCCCAGCGAAGACATCACCCTGTACCGCCAGGGCGGGTTCATCGATCTCTGCCGTGGGCCTCACCTGCCGTCGACCGGCAAGCTCGGCAAGGCCTTCAAGCTGACCAAGCTTGCCGGCGCCTACTGGCGGGGCGACTCCAACAACGAGATGCTGCAACGCATCTACGGCACCGCCTGGGCCACGGAAAAGCAGCTCAAAGCCTATTTGTTCCGCTTGGAAGAGGCCGAGCGCCGCGACCACCGCCGTCTCGGCCGCGAGATGGATTTGGTCCATTTCCAGGACGTCGCCGTCGGCAGCGTGTTCTGGCACGCCAAGGGCTGGTGCCTCAATCTGATCCTGCAGCGCTATATCCGCGCCCGGCTGGACGCGGCCGGCTATATCGAGGTCAATACGCCGCAGTTGATCGACCGCGCCCTGTGGGAGGCGTCGGGCCATTGGGAGAAGTTCCGGGAGCTTATGTTCACCGCCGAGTCCGAGGACAAGATCCTGGCGCTCAAGCCGATGAACTGTCCCGGGCATGTGCAGATCTTCCGCCAGGGCATCAAAAGCTACCGCGATCTGCCCTTGCGCATGGCCGAGTTCGGCGTGTGCCACCGCAACGAGCCCTCAGGCGCCCTGCACGGCCTGATGCGGGCGCGCGGCTTCACCCAGGACGACGCCCACATCTTCTGCACCGAGGACCAGATCACCTCGGAGACCAAGGATTTCTGCGATTTGCTGCTCAGCGTCTACCGGGATTTCGGCTTCGAGGAGGTGACGGTGAAGTTCGCCGACCGGCCCGAGGTCCGCGCCGGCGACGATACGGTGTGGGACAAGGCGGAAGCCGCCCTCAAGGAGGCGGTCGGGGATTCGGGCCTGGAATATGTGCTCAACCCCGGCGAAGGCGCCTTCTATGGGCCGAAACTGGAATTCGTGCTGCGCGACGCCATCGGCCGGGACTGGCAGTTGGGCACCCTGCAGGTCGATTTCGTCCTGCCCGAGCGCCTCGACGCCTCCTATGTCGGCGAAGACGGCAACCGTCACCGCCCGGTGATGCTGCACCGCGCCATCCTGGGCTCGATCGAACGTTTCATCGGCGTCCTGATCGAGCAGTTTTCCGGCCGTTTCCCGTTGTGGCTGGCGCCGGTCCAGGTGGTGGTGGCGACCATCACCAGCGATGGCGATGCCTACGCCACCGAGGTCTCCGAGGCCTTGCGGGAGGCCGGATTGCGGGTAGAATGTGATCTCAGCAACGAAAAGATCGGCTATAAGGTGCGCCAGCACTCGGTGGCCAAGGTGCCGGTTATCCTGGCTATCGGCAAGCAGGAGACCCAAGGCGGCACCGTGGCGATGCGCCGGCTCGGGGCCAAGGGGCAAGAATCTCTTGCGCTGGAAGAGGCAGTCGCTAGACTTAAAGCGGAAGCCGAGATGCCGAGGGGGTTAAGCAAGCGTTCATAGATTTTCTGCCATGCTTGCGATGCCGTGACGGCACCGCAAGGCATTGCACTTTGGCCTAGCTTTGGCCGGGTCCAATAATGGGTTTAAAACTGATTTGAGGAGAAACTTACATCGCTAGACCACGATATCAGGGGCCGCCCCAACGCAAGGGGCCGCGCATCAACAATCTCATAGAGGTTTCGACCATTCGCCTGGTGGATGAGGATGGCAATATGGTCGGTGTCGTTCCACTGGAACAGGGTTTGGAAAGGGCTGATACCGTCGGCCTCGATCTGGTCGAGGTGTCGCCGAACGCGGACCCGCCCGTCTGCAAGATTCTCGATTACGGCAAATTCAAATATCAGGAACAGAAGAAAGCCGCCGAGGCCCGCAAGAAGCAGAAGACCATCGATGTCAAGGAGATCAAGATGCGCCCAGGCATCGATCACCATGACTACGATGTCAAAATGCGCAGCGTGGCCAAATTCCTTGGCGAGGGTGACAAGGTCAAGGTCACAATCCGTTTCCGTGGCCGGGAGATGCTGCACCAGGATCTCGGCATGAAGGTGCTGGACCGGGTGCGCGGCGAGATCGAGGATGTGGCCAAGGTCGAGGAATTCCCCAGAATGGAGGGGCGCCAGATGACCATGGTAATCGCGCCGAAATAAGCCCCGAATTTAGCCCACCGCGGCACATCGGCAATCCTGGCGGTCCGGCGGCCTGCCTGCTTAGGATGGCGGGGGGATGACGGGCTTGCCATGTCCAGCCAAACGCTTGCAATTGGCGGGTGTGGCCGGTATAAACCTCGCCGCGATGGTGCCGGCCCTATGGCCGCCCCTGGGGCGGCGGTCGCGGCGCCATGTTAACCATTTTAAGGCGGGAAACCGGCGGTCTTATGCCCAAACTCAAGTCCAAGAGCGGTGCCAAGAAACGGTTCCGGCTGACCGCAAACGGCAAGATTCGCATGAACCGCGCCTATAAACGGCACAATCTGCGCAAACGGTCGCAGAAGATGAAGCGTCATGCGCGGCGCGGCACCAATATGTCGAAGGTGGACGCCGCCGTCGTCGCCCGCTTCATACCTTACGCCTGAGGAGCAGCCACCATGGCACGGGTCAAACGGGGCGTAACCACCCACGCCCGTCACAAGAAGATCATCCGCGCCGCGGCCGGCTATCGCGGGCGCGCGAAGAACACCTTTCGCGCCGCCATCGGCCGGGTCGAGAAGGGCCTGCAATACGCCTACCGCGACCGCCGCAACCGCAAGCGGGTGTTCCGGGCACTGTGGATTCAACGTATCAATGCCGGTGCGCGGGCCCATGGGCTCAACTATTCCCAATTCATGGACGGCATCAAGCGGGCCGGCATCGAAATCGACCGCAAGATGCTCGCCGACATCGCCGCCCGGGAGCCGGAGGTTTTCGAAGCGCTGGTGGAACAGGCCCGAGAGGCTCTTGGCCCCGCCTGAACCCCGGCGCGTCCATTTGGGCGTCCATTTGCGGCTCGACGGAGGGGACCTGTTCAGGCAGGGCCCCTTCTTGGATTCTGAGGCACGGACTGCGCTGATATGACCAACGATCTCGATACGCTCCGCCAGGAATTTCTTGATGCCGCCGCCGCGGCGGCCAGTCTCGAGGAATTGGACCATACCCGCATCGATGCCCTCGGCCGCAAGGGACGCATCACCGATCTGATGAAGGCCATCGGTAAGTTGCCGGCGGACGAACGGCGCGGCCGCGGCGCCGAGCTCAACCGCATCAAGAATGACGTCACCGCGGCCCTCGACGCGCGCACGGCGGAGCTCGAGGGCGCGTCACTCGATGACCGGCTGATGGCGGAGACGGTCGATGTCACCCTGCCGGTCAGGCCCGATGCCGAAGGGCGCATCCATCCCATCAGCCAGACCCTGGACGAGCTCAAGGCGATCTTCGGCGAGATGGGGTTCACCGCCGCCGTCGGGCCCGATATCGAGGACGATTTCCACAATTTCTCCGCCCTCAACATCCCCGAGGAACATCCGGCGCGCCAAATGCACGATACCTTCTATCTGCCGCCCGACGCCGGCGGCGCCACCCGGCTGCTCCGAACCCACACATCGCCGGTGCAGATCCGCACCATGATGGCGGCCCCGCCGCCCCACCGCATCATCGCGCTCGGGCGCACCTACCGCTGTGATTCGGATATCACCCACACCCCCATGTTCCATCAGATCGAAGGGCTGGTGGTCGACCGCCATACCCATATGGGCCATCTCAAGGGCTGTGTGGTCGAGTTCTGCCGCGCCTATTTCCAGGTCGATGACGTGCCGGTGCGGTTCCGCCCCAGCTTCTTCCCCTTCACCGAGCCCTCGGCCGAGGTCGATATCGGGTGCGCCCGCAAGGGCGGCGAGCTCCGCATCGGCGCCGGCGAGGACTGGCTCGAGATCCTCGGCTGCGGCATGGTCCATCCCAACGTGCTGGTCAATTGCGGCATCGACCCGGATGAGTATCAGGGCTTCGCCTTCGGCCTTGGGGTCGAGCGCGTGGCGATGCTGAAATACGGCATTCCCGACCTTCGCACCTTCTTCGAATCGGATCTGCGCTGGCTGCGCCATTACGGCTTCAAAGCCCTCGATGTTCCCACCATGACCGGAGGACTGGCAAGGTGAAGTTCTCCTTAAGCTGGCTCCGGGAGCATTTGGTGACTGATCGCGATCTCGGCGATATCGCAGAGACCCTGACCATGCTCGGCCTCGAGGTCGAAGACATCATCGACCGCGCAGAGGCGCTCGCACCATTTACCGTCGGCGAGGTGACAGCGTGCAGCCCCCATCCCGACGCCGACCGCCTCAAGGTCTGCGTGGTGGAGACCGGCTCGGGCCAGGTTCAGGTGGTGTGCGGCGCGCCCAACGCCCGGGCCGGCCTCAAGGGCGTGTTCGCCGCCGCCGGAACCCATATCCCCGGTTCCGGGCTCGATCTCAAGAAAACCAAGATCCGCGGCGTCGACAGCGCCGGCATGCTGTGTTCGGCGGCGGAGCTCGGCCTCGGCGACGACCATGACGGCATCATCGAACTCAGCCATGACGCCACCGTGGGCGCGGCGGCGGCGGCGGCGCTGGGGCTCGACGATCCGGTCATCGATATCGCCGTCACGCCCAACCGCGCCGATTGCCTGGGCGTCCACGGCATCGCCCGGGACCTGGCGGCGGCGGGCATGGGCACCCTCAAGCCGCTTAAGGCCAAGGCGGTCAAGGGCGGTTTTGCCAGCCCGATTAACGTCACCCTCGATTTTCCCACCGACCAAGCCGCTGCCTGTCCGCTGTTCATCGGGCGCACCATCCGTGGCGTTAAGAACGGTCCGAGCCCGGACTGGCTGCAGCAAAAGCTTCTCGCCGTCGGCCTCAAGCCGATCTCGGCGTTGGTGGATATCACCAATTTCTTCACCCTCGACCGTTGCCGGCCCTTGCATGTGTTCGATGCCGACACCCTGGCGGGGGATTTGTCGGTGCGCCTGGCCCGGCCCGGCGAAAGCCTGCCGGCGCTCGACGGCAAGACCTATGAACTCGACGGCGATATGACGGCGATCGCC
Source organism: Alphaproteobacteria bacterium (assembly GCA_036448135.1). Classification (GTDB taxonomy): domain Bacteria; phylum Pseudomonadota; class Alphaproteobacteria; order SMXQ01; family SMXQ01; genus JAZFWG01. Next base: position 4,669 of record JAZFWG010000269.1, on the reverse strand, counting down.
GACGCCGATGGCGTCCTCAGCCTCGGCGGCGTCATCGGCGGAGAGTCCTCGGGCTGCACCGAGGCGACAGCCAATGTTTTCGTCGAAGCCGCTGTGTTCGATCCCATCCGCACCGCGGCGACGGGACGGAAGCTCAACATCGAAAGCGATGCGCGTTACCGTTTCGAGCGCGGCATCGATCCCGCCTCGACCGGGCCCGGCATGGAAGCCGCCACCGCCCTGATCCTGGAGCTCTGCGGCGGCGAGGCCAGCAAGATCGTGACCGCCGGCGCTAGCCCTAAGGCCGCGCGCACCATCCGCTTCAACCCGGCCCGGGTCCTGAGCCTCGGCGGCATCGATCTCGCCGAGGATGAAAGCGTCAAGATCCTTGAATCCCTGGGCTTTGCAACCAAGCCCCAGCGTGGCGGGCTCAGTGTTTCGGTACCGTCCTGGCGCGGCGATGTGGACAACGAGGCCAGCCTGGTCGAAGAGGTGCTGCGCGTCCATGGCTTTGACAACATTCCCGAGACCCCGTTCGGCCAGGAACATGTGCTGTCGGCGCCGGTCGAGCCGGCCGAGCGCCGCCGCATCGGACATGCGCGCCGCGCCCTCGCCGTCCGTGGCCTCAATGAGGCGGTGTCCTGGTCGTTCCTGGGCACTGGTCACGCCCGGCTGTTCGGCGGCGGTGATGACGCGCTGCGCCTCGCCAATCCGATCAGCGCCGATCTCACCGACATGCGGCCTTCGCTGTTGCCCAATCTGATCGCGGCGCTGGGCCGCAATGCCGACCGTGGTGAGGCGGGACTGGCGCTGTTCGAAGTGGGCCCGGTCTACCATGACGCCACCCCCGAGGGCCAAGCCATGGCCGCCGCGGGCGTTCGCGCCGGCACCGATGGCCAGCGCCACTGGTTGAAACAGCGCCGTGATGTCGATCTGTTCGACGCCAAGGCAGATGCGTTGGCGGCGCTAGCCGCCGCCGGCGCGCCGGTTGACAGCATTCAGATCGAGGCCATAGCGGCGCCCTGGTACCATCCCGGGCGCTCCGGCAGCCTCAAGCTCGGCCCCAACACCGTGCTGGCCCATTTCGGCGAGTTACATCCCGGCGTGGTGCGGGCCATGGACGTCAATCTGGAAGACCGGGGCCCGGTGGCCGGTTTCGAGCTCTATTTCGACGCCATACCAAAGCCCCGCGACCGGGCCGGCAAGGCGCGCCCGGCGCTCACCCCCGCGCCATTCCAGGCGGTGGAGCGCGATTTCGCCTTCGTCGTCGATGCCGGTGTCAGCGCCGCCCAGGTGGCGGCGGCGGCCAAGGGTGCCGAGCGCAAGCTGATCAGCCAAGTCTATGTGTTCGATCTTTACACCGGCGACGGCCAGAACCTTGGGCCAGGCAAGAAATCCATCGCCATCGCCGTCCATCTGCAGCCCACCGAGGCGACCTTGACCGAGGCCGAGATCGATGGGGTGGCGAAGAAGGTGGTCGACGCCGTGGCCAAGGCCACCGGCGCCACGCTTAGGGCCTAACAGGGCGGCCGCCCATGACCGATCTCTCCCATATCCGCAATTTCGCCATTATCGCCCATATCGACCATGGCAAGTCGACCCTGGCCGACCGCCTGATCGAGTATTGCGGCGGGCTAACCCAGCGTGAGCTCAGGGAGCAGGTGCTGGATTCCATGGACATCGAGCGCGAACGCGGCATCACCATCAAGGCCCAGACCGTGCGCCTCCACTACCAGGCCAAGGACGGCGAGAGGTATCAGCTCAACCTCATGGACACGCCTGGCCATGTGGACTTTTCCTACGAGGTCAGCCGCTCGCTCGCCGCCTGCGAGGGCTCGGTGCTGATCGTCGATGCCAGCCAAGGCGTCGAGGCCCAGACGCTGGCCAATGTTTACCAGGCCATCGACAACGACCACGAAATCGTGCCGGTGTTGAACAAGATCGATTTGCCGGCGGCCGAGCCGGACCGGGTCCGCCAACAGATCGGAGAGGTCATCGGCCTCGACCCCACCACTGCCTTGGAGGTCTCGGCCAAGACCGGCCAGGGCATCGAGGAGGTTTTGGAGGCCCTGGTAACGCGCTTGGCGCCGCCCACCGGCGAGGCCGATGTGCCCTTGAAGGCGCTTTTGGTTGATTCCTGGTACGACGCCTATCTCGGTGTTGTGGTGCTGCTGCGCATCAAGGACGGTAAGGTAGCGCCGGGCATGAAGGTGCGGATGATGGCAACCGGCGGTGACCACCGGGTCGATCAGGTCGGCATCTTCACCCCCAAGCCCGAGGCGTGCGCCTCCCTCGGGCCCGGCGAGATCGGCTTCATCACCGCCGCCATCAAGAACATCGCCGACTGCCGGGTCGGCGACACCGTGACCGATGCCGACCGTCCGGTGCCCAAGGCCTTGCCCGGTTTCAAGCCCAGCGTGCCGGTGGTGTTCTGTGGCCTGTTTCCGGTGTCCAACGACGATTACGAGCGGCTGCGCGAAAGCCTCGGCAAGCTCGGGCTGAACGACGCCAGCTTCCACTTCGTGCCCGAGACCTCGGCGGCGCTGGGCTTCGGCTTCCGCTGCGGCTTCCTCGGGCTGTTGCATCTCGAGATCATCCAGGAGCGCCTCGAGCGCGAGTTCGATCTCGATCTCATCACCACCGCGCCCAGCGTCATCTACCGGGTGCACCTTACCAACGGCGACTTGGTCGAGCTCCACAATCCCTCCGACATGCCGGACCCCATGAAGATCGGCCGCATCGAGGAGCCGTGGATCAAGGCGACGATCCTGGTGCCCGACGAGTTTCTCGGCCCGATCCTGGCGCTGTGCGAGGAACGCCGTGGGGCCCAGGTCGATTTAACCTATGCCGGCTCGCGGGCCATGGTGGTCTACCGCCTGCCCCTGAACGAGGTGGTGTTCGATTTCTACGACCGGCTCAAATCGGTGAGCCGGGGCTATGCCAGCTTCGACTATCAGATGGACGAATACGCAGAGAGCAACCTGGTCAAGATGACGATCCTGGTCAATGGCGAGCCGGTCGACGCGCTGTCGCTGATCGTCTACCAGCCCAGCGCCCAGACCCGCGGCCGTGTGCTGTGCCAGCGCTTGAAGGCCCTGATCCCGCGCCAGCTGTTCAAGATCGCGATCCAGGCCGCCCTCGGCGGCACCGTCATTGCCCGCGAGACCGTCAGCGCCCTGCGCAAGGACGTCACCGCCAAATGCTATGGCGGCGACGTGACGCGGAAGCGCAAGCTGTTAGACAAACAGAAGAAGGGCAAGAAACGCATGCGCCAGATCGGCAATGTGGAAATCCCCCAGTCCGCCTTCATCGCCGCCCTCAAGATGGGCGAGGACTGAGATTCCCGGCCAGCAACCCTAAACGGATCGCCGGTTGCGCCGGTTGTTGCGCCGCCGCGGCCGCCGCTTGCGGCACAGCCAGGAAATCCCCATGCCAAGGACACCGAACGGCACCCAGGCCGGCGCGCGCAGCACCGCGATCAGCACCGGGTCCCAGATCATCGGGTGGATATAACGCTGGATCACGGCCTGGAGGAAATTGAGGCTGGCGAGATCGATGTCGGACCAGAGCTCGCCGCCCGAGATGATCTTATAAGCGCCGGTGCGCACGAAGCCGACCAACTCGGCGCCGAGAATAAGCACTGCGGCCAGGGTGATGAGCCACCCCAGGATACGTCCGACGATCATGCCCCCCCCTAAATCTTAAGCCTTCTTCGGGCCAGGGATCGGCGCTAGCTTAGCAATCCTGACGGCCACCGCAACCAAATCCTGCATTCCGGATCCTGAATTTTAGGGGCCATTGCTTGCGGTGGCGTTGCATCCGGCCGGGCCCTCGTTTAACTTCGCCGCTTGACCGTGGCAGCTTTACGTGCCGGGCGCGGCGGTTTAGGAGGGGTGGCCGAGTGGCTGAAGGCGCACGCTTGGAAAGCGTGTATACGTTAATCGCGTATCGTGGGTTCGAATCCCACTCCCTCCGCCAACCTTAAGTCAATGTTGTTACATTGTTATTTGACTCAGGCCTGGATTCGAACTTGTCCCGAAGTTCCCGGGACTTAGGCCATTTGTATCCTCGTGGCGTGGTCATCCGAGACCGGTCAGGTCCGCCAGGCGGGCGGCCACACATGACAATGCCCTTCATGGGGCTGGTGGGCGTATATCAGGTAGCGTTGCCATCATGCGGCGCACCGCGTCATCGGCGATGGACTCGAAGGCTTCATGGTCGCCTTTCAGCCGTGCGGCGCGGGCGGCGGAGAAGGGCAGCGACAGGATCGAAAATGGCAATCCACCGTCTCCCCGTTCGGCCCGGTGGTGTGCTTTCCATAACAGCTTGCCATCAATGGTGCGGATCAATTCCAGCGTCAGGGCGACGGCACGCTGCGACCAGATCACGAAATAATCATCGGTGACGCCGCGAATGCGGATCCGGACCAGGGCGTCACAGCCGGTTTGGCGCTGGAACACCCGGCGGTCCGCCGGATGCGAGAGCTCGACCGCGAGATCCGCGGTGGTCCGGTCCACTTGGCCGGGCCCCATCACCCGTGGCAGCCGCGTCGACAAATGCCGTTCCACCGCGCGTTCGATCGCACGGGTGACCGGCGATGCGGCGGCGGGGGAAAGGGTGTGGATGGCCGCGCATCGCGGCGGGTCGCGGAAATAGGCCGGTGACAGATAAAATTGTACCCGGCGCTCCA
>JAZFWG010000268.1:0-2304 GCA_036448135.1 Alphaproteobacteria bacterium | reverse complement strand
CTATCTCGAATGGGCCGAGGCCGAGGGCGTCCCCATCCATGAGGATTTCGGCGTCGATCTGATCGCCGCTGAAACCTCCCATTGGCCCCGCTACGACGTCGATGGCGCCATCATCCATCTGAAAGGCCGGGGCAATTTCTGCTCCGCCTTCCTGTTCTCACTGCCGCCCGGGGCCAAGACCGCGCCCCAGCGCCACATCTTCGACGAGGTGTTCTACGTGCTCGAAGGCCATGGCTCGACCCAGATCGAGATGTCCGACGGCACCAAGCACAGCTTCGAATGGGGGCCGAAAAGCATGTTCGCCATGCCGCTCAATGCGCCTTACCGGATCTTCAACGGCTCCGGCACCGAAGCGGCGCGCTTGGCGTCGACCAACAACGCCACCATGGTGCTCAACCTCTACCACAACGAATCCTTCGTGTTCGAGAACGACGAATGGTTCACCGAGCGCGAGGCCGACCCCGCCTGGCTCGCCGGCGATGGCGAGATGACGTCGATCCGCCCCGGCCGCATCCTGTGGGAAACCAACTTCGTCCCCGACCTCGGCAGTTTCGAGCTCAAGCCCTGGGAGGCCCGCGGCGCCGGGTCGGCCAACATGCAGTTCATCCTCGCCGACGGGGTGATCGGCGCCCATTGCTCGGAAATGCCGGTGGGGACCTACAAGAAGGGCCACCGCCACGGCCCGGGCCTGCATATCTTCATCGTCCATGGCAGCGGATATTCCTTGCTGTGGTATGAGGGCGATGAGGACTTTAAGCGCGTCGAGTGGCGCCACGGCATGATCTTCGCGCCGCCCGACCAGATGTTCCACCAGCATCTCGACACCTCGCCCGCCCCCGCGCGCTACCTCGCCGTCGGGCTGGGGTCCAAGCGCTATCCGGTGATCCAGGTGCGGCGCGTCGGCTCCGAGGGCCAGCGCAGCGACGTCTCGATCAAGCAAGGCGGCCGCCAGATCGAGTACGAGGACCAGGACCCCCGGGTCCACCGGCTTTACCTGGAAGAACTGCGAAAGACCGGGGTGGACTCCGGCATGGGCAACATCTTCGACGAAGCCGCCATCATGGGCGAAAGCGAGGCCGCGTCATGAGCACGGATCAGGTCCCGGGCCCGGTTGCGGACAAAGTCCCGGGCTATCTGCTCGATCCCTATGGCGCCTGGGCCGAGGGCGAGGGCATCCCGGTCTATGACGAATTCTGCGTCGATCTCCATAGCCTCGAGACCAAGCCCTGGGCGCGGACCGAGACCAACGGCGCCTTGGTGCATTTGAAGGGCCGCGGCGACTTCATCTCGATCTTCCTCTATGAGCTGCCGCCCGGCGGCAAAAGCGCGCCCCAGCAACATCTGTTCGAAGAGGTGATCTTGGTCATCGAAGGCCATGGCTCGGCCCAGATCGAGACCCATGACGGCCAGATCAACGCTTTTGAGTGGGGTCCCAACTCCCTGTTCGCGGTGCCGCTCAACGCGCGCTGCCAGCTGTTCAACGGCTCGGGCCGTGAGCCGGCGCGCCTGGCGTCGACCAACAATCTGCCGGTGACCATGAACCTCTATCACCGCGAATCCTTCATCTTCAACAACGCCACCCGCTTCCCCGAACGCGAAGGCCCCGGCGATCCCGGCTGGTTCGCCGGCGAGGGCGAGTTCGTGCCGGCCCAGCGCGGCCGCCAGATGTGGGAAACCAACTTCGTGCCCGACCTCACCGCCTTCGAGTTGCGCAAATGGGCGAGCCGCGGCGCCGGCTCCGCCAACATCCAGTTCGCCCTCGCCGACGGCACCATCCACACCCATTGCTCGGAGATGTCGGTGGGCACCTACAAGAAGGGCCACCGCCATAGCCCGGATTTCCACGTCTTCATCGTCAAGGGCCACGGCTATTCGCTGTTCTGGTACGAGGCCAACGACGATTTCACCCGCCTCGACTGGGCCCATGGCTCGGTGTTCGCGCCGCCGGACATGATGTACCACCAGCACTTCACCACCTCCGACGTCCCGGTGCGCTACATGGCCACCGCCATGGGCAGCACGCGCTATCCCTTCACCGCGGAAAAGCGCGCCATCAAGCTCGGCGTCGATGTCAGCGTCAAGGATGGCGGCTTCCAGATCGAATACGAAGACCAGGACCCCCGGGTCCACCGGCTGTTCCTGGACGAGCTCGAAAAACACGGCATCAGTTGCCGCATGGGCGAATTCATGGACGAATCGGTGCTGCTGGAAAAGCTGGGTTGAGGGCACCACGGCACCGATCCACCGCCGCACCGGCAGATTTCTTGTCAGACGGGCGGTGAAGCTATCGAGGTTCATGGCGGA
>JAZFWG010000267.1:0-3928 GCA_036448135.1 Alphaproteobacteria bacterium | reverse complement strand
GCCGGTCTCTTTCAGGATCTGGGTGCGCGCGGTCTCGGTCAGCTTGTCCATCTCTTTGCGGATTTCGACATCGGTGGTGTCCAGCCCCTTGACCGTCAGGTCCTTGAGGACCTTGTCGAGGACATCTTCGTCGCCGGGCTTGGCGAAATCGGCCATCACCACCTCCTTGGCGTATGCCCCGGCGTGATCGCCCGACAGCCCCATTCGGTCCGCCGCCCATAGCCCGAGGAGCTTGTTGCGCCGCGCCGAGATCTTGAACCGGGTCTCCTCGTCCAGGCGGTATTTCGCCTCAAAGCCTTTTTCTCTGTCGTCCAAGCCGTTCATGATGTGCACTCCCTTGCCGCGGCAGCCTTGGGGTGGCGGCCTTTCCACCGTTATATATAGCCGCGCAGGCGGCGGAGTGGTATCGATTCTTATATGTGCACGCTGGTGATCCTTAGCCGTCCTGGCCACCGCTGGCCCCTGATCGTGGGCGCCAACCGCGACGAAATGGCGGACCGCCCCTGGGTGCCGCCTGGGCGACATTGGCCGAACCGCGACCAGGTGGTTGCCGGCCAAGATCTCGAAGCCGGGGGCAGCTGGCTCGGCATCAACGATTTCGGGGTCATCGCCGGCATCATGAACCGCCGGGGCTCGCTTGGCCCGGAGGCGGATAAACGCAGCCGCGGAGAACTCGTCCTCGAGGCCCTCGACCACGCCGATGCCGCCGTGGCGGCCCGCGCGCTGGGTGCCATCGACCCCGGCGCCTACCGGCCCTTCAACCTGTTCATTGGCGACAACCGGGACGCCTTTTGGCTGCGCAATTCCACTGATGACGCCCCATCGGGCATCACCATCCATGAAATCCCCCCTGGTGTTTCCATGATCACGGCGGTGGACCGCAACGATGTGGCCAGCTCCCGGATCCGCAGCTATCTGCCACGCTTCGAGGCGGCCCCGGCGCCCGAGCCCGACCATGGCGACTGGTCCGCATGGCAGGGCCTGTTGGCGAGCCGCGAGTTCGACGCCGATGCCGGGCCCCGGGACGCGCTCTGCATCGTCACCGACGGCACCTATGGCACCCTGTCCAGTTCCCTCATCGCGGTGCCCGCCACGGGCGCCGGAGCCACAGCCAAATACCTCTTCTGTCCCAGAAGTCCGGACCCCGGCGGCTATCAAGAGGTCGAATTGTGAAGAGGCCACGACCAAGTTTTTTGCAAGGTATTTGCTCCTGGGGTTTCAATTTTCCGCCAACATTGTTTTACGCCGGAAATATGCTATATGAATGAGATACAATCACCGATCAAAACGATGGCGCTTCGGCGCCGTTTTCCATTCAGAGGGTCACGTCATGTCTCGCCGCCGACAGATTTACGAAGGCAAAGCCAAGGTCCTGTTCGAGGGTCCCGAACCGGGGACGATCGTGCAGTATTTCAAGGATGACGCCACCGCCTTTAACAACAAGAAAAAGGGCATCATCACCGGCAAAGGGGTAATCAACAATCGGATTTCCGAATATCTCATGACCCGCCTGCAGGAGATCGGCATTCCCACCCATTTCCTGCGCCGGCTCAACATGCGCGAACAGCTGGTGCGGAAAGTCGAAATCATCCCGGTCGAGGTGGTGGTGCGCAATGTCGTGGCGGGATCATTGGCCAAGCGTCTGGGCATGAAGGATGGGACGCCGCTATCGCGGTCGATCGTCGAGTTCTATCTCAAGGACGACGATCTCGGCGATCCCATGATCACCGAAGAGCATATCACCGCGTTCGCATGGGCAACCCACCAGGAGTTGGACGAGATCGTCAACATGTCGCTGCGGATCAATGATTTCATGTGCGGCCTGTTCCTCGGCATCGGCATCCGCCTGATCGATTTCAAGCTCGAGTTCGGCAGATACCTTGAGGACGAGGTCATGCGTATCGTCCTCGCCGACGAGATCAGCCCCGACAGCTGCCGGCTGTGGGATGTGAAAACCAATGAGATCATGGACAAGGACCGATTCCGCAAGGACCTCGGAAAAGTGGAGGAAGCCTATCAGGAGGTCGCCCGCCGTCTCGGCATCCTGCCCGAAAGCGGCCCACGGGACCTCAAGGGCCCCACGACCATCCAGTAATCCACGGCGATGAAGGCACGGGTTCACGTTACCCTCAAGGACGGCGTCCTCGATCCCCAGGGCAAGGCTATCGCCAACGCCCTGGGCGCCCTCGGCTTCGAGGGCATCAACCAGGTCCGTCAAGGCAAGGTCATCGAACTCGACATCGAGGAATCCGACCCGAAAAAGGCGCGATTGGCGATCGATCGCATGTGCGACAAGCTTCTTGCCAACACCGTCATCGAGGATTACACGATCGAGTTGAATGGTTGATCACATGGTTGATCATGGGGTCCATGAGCCGTCGAAGCCGTGCGCGGGGCGCGCAAGTTGAAATCCGCCATCATTGTTTTTCCCGGTTCCAATTGCGACCGTGACGTTAAGGTGTCGTTGGCAGCGGCCAGCGGCACGCCACCGGTGATGGTGTGGCACCGGGACCGATCGCTGCCCAAGGTCGATCTCATCGTCCTGCCCGGCGGCTTTTCCTATGGCGATTATCTCCGTGCCGGCGCCATGGCGGCCCACTCGCCGATCATGGCCGAGGTCATGGACGCGGCCGGGCGCGGCACCCCGGTGCTTGGAATCTGCAATGGATTTCAGATACTTGCCGAGACCGGCCTGCTTCCCGGAACGCTCATGGCCAACGCCACCCTGAAATTCATCTGCCGCGACGTCCATCTCCGGGTCGAGAACAGCTCATCCATGTTCACCGCCGGCTACCGCACCGGTGACGTCGTCCGCATCCCCATCGCTCACCTCGACGGCAACTACCACGCCGACGCTGGCACCCTCGACCGCATCGAGGGCGAGGGACGCATCGCGTTCCGCTATTGCGGCCCAGATGGCGCCATGGATGATGATACCAATCCCAACGGGTCGGCCCGCAACATCGCCGGCGTGTTCAATCAAGGCGGCAACGTGCTCGGGCTCATGCCCCACCCGGAACGCCTCGCCGATGCCCAGCTCGGCGGCACCGACGGCATGGTCATGTTCGACAGTCTGGTCGAGGCCTTGGGCTGAGCATGGCCGAGGACACCACCATCAACAATCCCGATATGGCCGAAAGCCATGGCCTGACGGGGGCGGAATATCGGCGCATCCTCCAGATCCTCGGCCGCGAGCCCAACCTCACCGAGCTCGGCATCTTCTCGGTTATGTGGTCCGAGCATTGCTCCTACAAATCATCGCGCAACTGGCTCGGGAAACTTCCCACCGAGGCCCCGTGGGTGATCTGCGGCCCCGGCGAGAATGCCGGGGTCATCGATATCGGCGAAGGCCTCGCCGCCATCTTCAAGATGGAGAGCCATAACCATCCCTCCTTCATCGAGCCGTTCCAGGGCGCCGCCACCGGCGTCGGCGGCATCCTGCGTGATGTCTTCACCATGGGGGCGCGTCCGGTGGCCAACCTCAATGCGCTCCGTTTCGGCAGCCCCGACCACCCGCGCACCCGCCATCTGGTGTCCGGCGTCGTCGCCGGCATCGGTGCCTACGGCAACTGCGTCGGCATCCCCACCGTCGGCGGCAGCTGCGAGTTCCACCCCTGCTATGACGGCAACAATCTGGTCAACGCCATGACCGTGGGCATCGCCGCCAAGGACCGCATTTTCTATTCCAAGGCCACCGGTATCGGCAATCCGGTGGTCTATGTCGGCTCCAAGACCGGGCGTGACGGCATCCACGGCGCCACCATGGCCTCGGCCGAATTCGACGCCGAGACCGACCAAAGGCGCCCCACGGTCCAGGTCGGCGACCCCTTCACCGAGAAGCTGTTGATCGAGGCCTGCCTGGAACTCATGGCCATGGACGTCATCGTCGCCATCCAGGACATGGGGGCGGCGGGGCTGACGTCGTCGT
>JAZFWG010000266.1:0-5817 GCA_036448135.1 Alphaproteobacteria bacterium | reverse complement strand
AGGCCCTTGCGGCCCTCTTTCTCAGAGCCGGTTTTGTCGCGCCATTCCTTGCGCCAGCCATCTGGACCGCCACTGCCCCAGCCAAGGATACCAATAACGCTGGTCTTGGCGGTGAAACGGCAGAGATGCGCGGCCATCGGCCCGCCGGTGGAATGACCATGTGCCAGAATCTTCCGCCCAGCGAGATGCAAGTCCACCAGTTGGGCCGAGCCCTGCATGATCACATTGAAGGTGCATTTAAGATTGCGGTCTTGGATTTCCTCATCACTGAGCTTGTGGTCCAGAAGATACCATGGCTGGCGCTCGGCCACGCTTTCCTTCCACAACCCGCCCGGCGGGTAGTGGCCCGGATAGGTCAGGTTGAGTACCTTGAACCCCTGCGACGCAAGCACGCGGGGCAGGCCGGGCCGGCCATCGGGCGTGGTGTCCTTGCCGTAGGAACTGCCCGCGCCGCCATGGAACATGACGATGGCGATCCCCCGATCTGCTTCCGTCTCGGGCTCATAAAGAATGCCCTGGATATCCCAGTCATAACCGTTGCGGTTGAAGCGCGTGGTAACGTCTTTCTGGGTGAACGGCACGGAATCATAGGGTGGCGTGACCTCCATCCATTCGTCCCAGTCGAGCTTGATGAGCAGTCCGGAGGACTCGAGCCCCGACAAAATTCTCTGAATAGACGGTGGTGGCGGATTGTCGGTGGCGATGGTCATGGGCAATCTCTCCTGCAATCGGTGAAGTGGTGCCGCATTGTTGGACAGTTTGGCAGCGCGGTTAAGGGCATTGTCATGTATCGACACCCCCGGTTTTGCCAGGGGACCCGGCGGTGTACTCATAAAGGATTGCGGCAACGGCTGGCTAGGGGTTCTATTGCGGCGTTGGTGCTTTTTCCCCATACTGCGCCGCCGCCCGCAGGCGGCATTGGCGTGGAGAATTGACGTGAGCGACATCAAGAAAGTAGTGCTGGCCTATTCCGGAGGCCTCGACACCTCGGTGATTCTGCGCTGGCTTCAGGAAACCTACGATTGCGAGGTGGTCACCTTTACCGCCGATCTCGGTCAGGGCGACGAGCTCGACGACGCCCGCGCCAAGGCCGAGGCCATGGGCATCAAGGAAATCTTCGTCGAGGATCTGCGCGAGGAATTCGTCCGCGACTATGTCTTTCCCATGTTCCGGGCCAATGCCCTTTACGAAGGCACCTATCTGCTCGGCACCTCGATCGCGCGGCCCCTAATCGCCAAGCGCCAGATCGAAATCGCCGAGGCCACCGGCGCCGACGCCGTGGCCCATGGCGCCACCGGCAAGGGCAACGATCAGGTGCGCTTCGAGCTTGCCTATTACGCCTTGGCGCCGCAGATCCGGGTGATCGCGCCGTGGCGGGAGTGGGACCTAAATTCGCGGACCAAGCTGATCGATTACGCCACCCAACACCAGATCAGCGTCAAGCGCGATGCCAGCGGCGAGCCACCCTATTCCACCGACGCCAATCTGTTGCATATTTCCTATGAGGGCCGGGCCCTGGAAGATCCGTGGGTGGCGCCGGACGAGGCCATGTTCACCCGCACCAAAGCGCCGGAACAGGCCCCGGACCAGGCCACCGAACTCGAAATCGATTTCGAGGGCGGCGATCCGGTGGCCGTCGACGGCAACAAGCTCACCCCGGCGGAGCTGCTGGCGCGGCTCAATGAATTGGCCGGCGCCAATGGTGTCGGCCGCGCCGACATCGTCGAGAACCGCTTCGTCGGCATGAAGTCCCGCGGCGTCTACGAGACCCCCGGTGGCACCGTGCTGGCGGTGGCCCACCGCGCCATCGAGAGCCTGACCCTCGATCGTGGCGCGGCGCACTTGAAGGACGAGCTTATGCCGCGCTACGCCGAGCTGGTCTATAACGGGCTGTGGTTCTCACCGGAGCGCGAGATGATCCAGTCGGCGATCGACCAGAGCCAGACCAACGTCACCGGCACGGTGCGACTCAAGCTCTACAAGGGCGGCGTCACGGTGGTGGGGCGGAAATCGCCTTTGAGCCTCTATAGCGAGGACCTCGCCACCTTCGAGGCCGACGATGTCTACGACCAGCGCGACGCCGAAGGCTTCATCAAGCTCAACGCGCTGCGCCTGCGCCTGATGAAAATGCACCGCGGCTGACCGGGGGCTGATCGGCGGCTGATCGAACTCCGGCCGCGCCCTATTTCTTGCGCCCCAGCGGCAACAGCATCGGCACCTTGCGGCGGTAGTTCTCGTAGGCCTCGCCGAACATGGCAATCAGGTCGGGCTCTTCGAAGAACTTGACGGCGATCAGGATATAGGCCGTGGTCACGGCGGCGAACAGGAGATGGCCCACCGTCATGTGCGGCGTCGCCCAGAAGGCAATGATGAAGCCGAGCATGATGGGATGGCGCACCAACTTGTAGAAGCCGGGCATGTGGAAGGCATCGGCGGCCCTGGTTTTCTTGTTCAAGAAGTCAATAACCTGCTTGAGGCCGAACAGATCGAAGTGGCCGATCATGAAGGTCGAAGCCAGGACGATCGCCCAGCCCGCGGCGAACACCACCCACATCACCGTGGCGGCGGCGCCGGTGAGGCTCCACACCACGCCGGGGATCGGCTGCCATTGCCAGAACAGCACGATCAGGATCAGGCTCGCCAACAACACGTAGGTCGAGCGCTCGATGCATTCGGGCACGAATTTCGTCCACCAGCGTTTGAACTCTGGCCGCGCCATGACGCTATGCTGGAACGCGAACGCGCTCAACAGCACCAGATTGACCACCACGGCCTCGATCAAGGGTCCGGCGGCGCCGGTATCGATGCCTTTTGTAACGGCTAAATTTCCTGTGAAACCAATGGCATAGCAGAACGTTACAAAGAAAATGACATAGCAAACCAACCCATAAACAAATGCGATTGCTCCATACATGACGCTACTCCTTATCGATTAAATCCTCAGTGAAATTAAAACAACTCCGGGGCGACCCGGACATCGATGGCCCATCCGTGGCCGAACAACAAAACGAAATAAACCACAACGCCGACGCCTAAGCGCCACCAGCCGATCTCGCCAAGATCAACCCGGGCGCGCCCATCAAGCACGGCGCCCAGGGGGAAAACCGAGGTGACGGCAGCAAAACGCGCCCAATTGGCGTCATTTTCGGCGTCGCGGCGCGCTTCCATATGGGAAATGCCGCCCAACGCCAATATCAGGAAGGTGCCGAACAGGATGGTCGATGCGCCGTCACCATTGGCGACGAGATGGAGCGCCGCCCACAGGGCAATGGCCCACATCACCGGATGGCGAGTGATTTTGATGATGCCCGGCGCCGGATCTTCCCTTGCCAGCGCCGTGGCGCCGAGGACACTCGCCGGCATCGGCGTCAAGGCGCCACACACCAGCAGCAGGACCGCGAAGGGCATGAAAATGATGACCATATAGCGCGCCCACAAGGGATCACCCCAGAGCTCCTCATATGGCGCGCGGTTATAGGCGAGGGTAAGCCAGATGAAGGTGGCGGTGGCATAGACGCCATAGATGCCCAGGAATACCGGCTGGCCCAGACGTAGGACGAGTTGGCGGCGCACGGCCCCCATCGACAATAGGAAATGTCCCACGAGAAACGCCACGGCGGCGAAGCCGAGCATTTCAAAACTTCCGGTCATAACGCCAACCCCGTCCGTGGTTTCGCGGGCACTGGCGGCCCGCTTTCTCCCCAAGACTGGATCACCTTAGTCCCGCGAAGGGTGGCCCACCAGGAATTTCCGCAATATCCGCAGGGTCAATCGGATGCGGTCAATCCGGCACTTCGATGCCCTCCTGGCGGCAGCAGGCGTCAAAGGTATTCTGCAGCAAGCACGCGATGGTCATGGGGCCGACGCCGCCGGGAACCGGCGTGATGGCACCGGCGACTTTGGCCGCCGCTTTGAAGTCGACATCACCGGCCAGCCTGGTCTTGCCGCCTTCAGCTTCGACGCGGTTGATGCCGACATCGATGACGGTGGCGCCGGGCTTGATCCAATCGCCCTTGACCAGGCCCGGCCGGCCGACGGCGGCGATCACGATGTCGGCACAGCGAACCTGACCGGCAAGGTCGCGGGTGCGCGAATGGGCCATGGTGACGGTGCAATTCTGGCTGAGCAGAAGGCTCGCCACCGGCTTGCCGACGATGTTCGACCGGCCCAGCACAAGGGCGTCGAGGCCGCTCAAATCATCCAAGACCTCATGCAACAGGATCAAACAGCCGGCGGCGGTGCAGGGAACGAAGCCGGTGGCACTGCCGGTCACCAGCCGGCCCACATTCATGGTGTGGAAACCGTCCACGTCCTTGGCCGGATCGATGGCGTCGATCACCGCCCATGGCTCGATATGGCCGGGTAGGGGCATCTGCACCAGGATGCCGTGGATATCCGGGTCCCGGTTGAGGTCATGGACGAGATCGAGGAGTTCGGCGGCCTTGGTGGTGTCGGGCAGATTGTGGGTGACCGAACCGAGGCCCACCGCCTCGGCGGCCCGGCCCTTGTTGCGCACATAGATCTGGCTGGCCGGGTCTTCGCCCACCAGCACCGCCGCCAGGGTGGGCCGCAACCCATGGGCATCGGCAAGATCCCGGGCGCGCTGGGCAAGATCGGCGCCGAGCCGTTGGGCGCAGGCCTTGCCGTCAATAATTGTTGCCGAAGTCATGACCCTACGCCTTATGGCGCGCCCAGGCATCGAGCCGGGCCATCAGGACCAGGGGCTCGCCCGCGATCAACATGGTTTTGTTGCGGCTTCGCTGACCCGAGCGGATCGAAATATCCCGATGCGCCATTTTCCATTCCTTCGCCAACAGCTTGATCAATTGGGCGTTGGCCTTGCCCATTTCGGGTGCCGCGGTGACCGCGACCCGGAGCATGGCGGCGCCATCGGCACCGCGGCCGAAGCCTTCGATGCGGTTGCGCCTCGCCCGTGGTTTTAAACGCACGGTGATGGAAACGCCACCTGGGGCGCGCTGAAACGGCAGAGGCTTAGGCGTGGTGTTCACGGCGCGGTGGAAACGACGCACCTATAAAACAAAATATTCATGTATCAGGTTGCGCAGGAAGTAGATCAACAGGAAGAGGACCACCGGCGTGATATCGAAGCCGCCGATCGAGGGCACCACGCGGCGGATCGGGCGCAACACCGGTTCGGTAATGCGGTGGAGGAAGCTGTTGATCGCATAGACCACTTGGTTGTGGGTGTTGACGACGTTGAACGATATCAGCCAGCTCATGATCACCCAGATGATCACCAGCCACATATAGATTTCGAGCACCGTATCGATGAGGAGGAAGAGGGATTGCATCGGCTGATTCCGGCGAGGGTTGAGACCTTGGGTGCCATGGCGGCGCCCAAACCTAGCCTTCCCCCGAGGGCGGCGCAAGTGGGCGCTCGATTGTCACGCGGGACGGGCCAGTAACTTGGCGGGCCAGGGCCTTGATAGCCCAGAGCCTTGACAGCAGGGTGCGCCATCCACACATTGTGCGCCAGCGCCCGGGCCACGTTGCCGGCGCGCCCATGTCACCGGATGGGGCCGTAGCTCAGTTGGGAGAGCGCGACGTTCGCAATGTCGAGGTCAGGGGTTCGATTCCCCTCGGCTCCACCATTTTTTGCCGAAGGCTAAAAATCCGTCGGAGGCATCCATCCACAAGTCCGATGCGAAAATCCCCCGGAGGGATGACGCCAGGGCACCTCTTTGCGGCGTTCGAGGATCGCCTCGACGATGTCCGGTGCTAAGAAGGCGAGCGGAACCAAGCGGCCGATATCGGTCCGATCAACCCCATGTCGCTCGGCCAGTTCGGTAACCGACC
>JAZFWG010000265.1:0-28787 GCA_036448135.1 Alphaproteobacteria bacterium | reverse complement strand
TGAATCCACCGTGAAAAGCGGCGACAAAACCGTCTTATCCGACCCGGGGGCCATCACCGCGACCGGCACGGTCAACCACATAAGCCCTGGCACTCAGGTGCGCCCCAGCCAGGATGACTTGTCGCTTAACCGCAAGGCCTCCGATTCCGGCACCCCGCAGCCATCCACTGAGGCACCGGTGGCCACCCAAGACCACTTGGCGGCGCCCCCTGCCGGCGGCCAGCTAGCAACAGATATCACCCTCCAGCCCCAGTCCAAGCCGCCGGTGCCGGAAAAGTTTCGCGCCGGATCCGGCAAGCCCGGCTATCGGGTGCAAATCTTTGCCCTGACCTCGGACGCGGCGGTGCGCAAAGCCTGGCCGCGCCTACAAAAGGCCCATCCGGATCTGCTTGGCGGATTGAATCTGAAAGTTGTGCGAACAACCCGAGGCCCACGAAAGGGGATTGTCTACCGCATGCAGGTGGGAACCCTTTCCAGCGCGGCCGCCGCGCTGAAGTTGTGTGACCGCCTCAGGCAACGAAATTTGGATTGTATCCTTGTCCGGTCCTGACAAACCGAAACCAGGCACCGAAGCGGCGTGGCCCATGCCCCGCCGGGGAGACCTTTATGGTAGGCCACACAACGGTGCGGAGACCGCGCCGAAGGCGTCGGCGCCATCAAGTTCGTTGTTGGCAGGGAAGGGCGTGGCCTCTGCACAAGGCTTTGACCCTATCTCCAAACATGCGCCCACCATGGAGCCGGCCGAGACGGCTTCATCTCCGGTGATTATGAAGAGGGTCCTGATCGTCGAGGATGACGAGCTCAGCATGAAACTGTTTTGCGATCTGATAAGAGTCCGGGGCCACTTGGTCTTAAAGGCGGTGAATGGCGCCGAAGCCCTGAGGCTCGCGCGCGAACAACGGCCTGATCTAATCCTGATGGATATGCAATTGCCGGACGTCTCGGGGCTTCATGTCACGCGAATGATCAAGAATGACGAAAATCTGAAATCGACCCCGGTGATCGCGATCACGTCATACGTCACCGAACAAGATCAAGAGACCATCCGCAATGGCGGTTGCGATGACTATATCGCCAAACCCATTTCGCTTTCGGGTTTCGGCCATGTCATGGAAAAGTTTCTCGGCTGAGAGTTGATGTCCACGGCCTTGCCCGCTCCGGGCCGATCCTTTATGTAAAATGACATGATACGCCATGCACCTTGGTCCTGGTGCCCCAAGGCCGCCTTATGCACGGCCTTGGCCGTTGCCACCGCCCTCACCCTTGGCGCTCTTCCGGCGCGGGCCGAAGCCGGCGCCGCCAAGGTGGCGTTGCCGCAACCCCTGCCGCCGGCGGATGTGGCGCGCTATGGCGAAATCTTCGCGCTTCAGGAAAAGGGCCGGTGGCGGGCGGCGGACCGGCGCATCAAGCGCCTTGGCGATCCGCTGCTGATGGGCCACCTCCTTGCCCAGCGCTATCTCCACCCCACCCATTACCGCTCGCGCTTCCGCGAATTGCGCAGTTGGATGGCCAAATATGCCGGCCTTCCCGACGCCCGGCGCATCTACCGCCTCGCGGTCAAGCGCAGACCGAAGAAGGCGCGGTGGCCGCGCCGGCCCAAGGCCACGGGGTTCCCATGGTGGTCGGCGGTGGTGACCGGCGCCGCGCCCTACCGGTCGCGCAAGCGCCTCACCCGCGCCCAACGCCGCCGCCGCGCCGTGATCAAGAGACAGATCAGCCGCCATCTCCGCCGCGGGCACATCAAAAGGGTCGAGCACATCCTGACCCACCAGGAGTTCCAGCAATTGTTCGACCGGGTCGAGATCGACCGGGCCAAGGCCGACATCGCCGCCGCCCATTTCTACCGCGGCGACAACCGCAAGGCGCTCAAACTCGCCGAGCTGACGCTCAGGGGTAAACACCCGCACCTGGTGCTGGCCCATTGGACCGCGGGCCTGGCATCGTGGCGGCTCGGACGGCTCGAGCGCGCCGCGCGTCACTTCGAGGCCGTGGCCCAGGCCAAGACGCTTTCGCCCTGGAACCAAGCCTCCGGCGCGTTCTGGGCGGCACGGGCCCATCTCGTCGGACGCCACCCCCAGCACGTCAACCATTGGCTCAGACAGGCGGCGGCCCATCCCCGCACTTTCTATGGCCTTGTGGCCCATCACACCCTCGGGCGCAAGACGCCTTTCAACTGGGGCAACCCCGCGCTCGACCCATCCGGGCTCCAGGCCCTTGACCGCATGGCGGCCGGGCGCCGTGCCTTCGCATTGCTTCAGTTGGGCGAGACCCGGCGCGCCGAACGCGAACTCGGCAACGCCGCCGCCTGGGCCACGCCCGAACTCCGCCACACCATCCTTGCCGTGGCTTCCCGCGCCGACATGGCGCGGCTCGCCTTCGGCATCGGTGAACGGCTGACCGACGCCGAAGGCAGGCAGTATCTATCCGCTGCCTTCCCGGCGCCGCCATGGCGGCCCAAGGGCGGCTTCAAGGTTGATCGCGCCTTGATCTACGCCCTGATGCGCCAGGAATCCGGTTTCAACAGCCGCGCCAAGAGCCGGTCCGGCGCCCGCGGCCTGATGCAGTTGATGCCGGCCACCGCGCGTTTCATCAGCGGCAACAGGCGGTACCGTGGCCGTGGCCGCAACCGCTTGTACGACCCCGAACTCAATCTCTCGCTGGCCCAGAAGTATCTCCAGCATCTTCTGAGCCACAAGGCCATCTCCGGCGATGTCATCTTGGTCACCGCGGCCTACAATGGCGGGCCGGGGAACCTGATGAAGTGGCAACGCCGCCTGGGCAGGGGCAACGACCCCCTGATGTTCATCGAAAGCATCCCGTCCCGGGAAACCCGGATATTCATCGAACGTGTGCTCGCCAATTTCTGGATCTACCGCAACCGCCTCGGCCAACCGGCGCCGTCCCTCGATGCCGTGGCGTCCGGTGATTGGCCCACCTATGTCAAACTCGACGGTCTGAGCGTCGTGGAACATGCCGGCCGGTAACGCCCCCCGGTTCATCCCCGTCAACATCGCGGTGATGACGGTCTCCGACACCCGCACCGAGGCCGACGACAAATCCGGCAACATCCTCGCCGGCTATGTCACCGAGGCGGGCCATAACCTCACCGCCCGCGCCATCGTCACCGACGACCAGGACAAGATCGAGGCCCAGCTCCGCCAATGGATCGACGATCCCAAGATCGACGTCGTCATCGCCACCGGCGGCACCGGCCTCACCGGCCGCGACATCACCCCCGAGGCCTTCGCCGCGGTCTATGAGAAAGAGATTTTGGGTTTCGGTGAATTGTTCCGCATGAAGAGCTTCGACAAGATCGGCACCTCGACCATGCAATCCCGGGCCACCGGCGGCATGGCCAACGGCACCTACCTGTTCGCGCTGCCGGGCTCGCCCTCGGCCTGCCGCGACGGCTGGGAGGACATCCTCGGCCCGCAGCTCGACAACCGCACCCGGCCCTGCAACCTGGTTGAGCTGATGCCCAGGCTCAAGGAACATTTGCAGTAGAAATAAAAGGGTGGTGGCGGAGGTGCCGGTGCGATTAGTTCCCGGCGCGGGACGCGCACTCGATGCAGGTGGGCACCGCTGGGTCGACCTCAAGGCGGGCGGGACCGATCTCTTCACCGCAGCTGACGCATTCGCCGTAATCATCGCCCTCGATGCGCGCCAACGCCTTTTCGATGCGCCGCAGTTCGGCCTGCTCGCGCCGGTGCACCGCCATCGCCATCTCGTGTTCCTGCATCTCGCCCATGCGCGAAATGCGCCCGAACCGGCTCTGGTCGAGCTCCACCGGCTTGAGAATATCTTCGGTAAGGCCGAGATCGGTGAGAATCTCGTTCTTGCGTTCAACCAGCTTCACCTTCATGGCCTTGGTATCGAATTTTCCAGTCATAATAAAGGAAGCCTAACGCCGCTTTAAGGGTGAGTGCAAGCCTGAACGTGGTCGGTTTGTCATAATTCCGCTGGTTATCGCCGCCTTTGCCGCCAGCGCTCGAAAGCCCGGCAGTCATCGATGTCGGATAGGGTCTCCAACAACGCCACCGGGATGCCGGGGGCGAGATTGGCGCGGCTGTCGGCGAGGGCGAAAGAGGTCGACCAACGCACCCTCTTGAACAGCCTCGGCGCCATGAAGTCCGGGTTTTTCGGGCGCCGGCGCGCACCAACCAGCCAATAGCCGCCGTCTTCCGCCGGGCCGAACACCACCTGGTTGCGGCCCAGAGCCCGGAATGCGGAGGAGATGTGCCCGGGCGTGATGTCGGGAATATCTGTACCGATGATCACCACCGGCCCCGGCGGCAACGACGCCAATACCCGCGCCATGCGCCGGCCGAGATCGCCCGGCCCCTGGGCCAGGCGGTGGATCGGGCAACGGCCGGCGTGTTCGGGCCAGAAGCGGCCGCGGCGCTGGAACCGGTCCGGGGTCACCGCGAGCCAACAGCGCCACCGTCCCGGCACGGCCAGTCTCCGCAACAGCCGGTCGGCGGTGACGAAGGCGAAGCGCCAGGCGGCAACCTCGCCGATGCCCGCGGCCAGACGGCGCTTGACGGCGCCGATCCTGGGCGCCCTGGCGAAGATCACGAGATGGCGGTCCATAGCCAATGGTCCCTAACGATAGATGCGGGCGATGATGCCCACCGGCACGCCCAGGAAATAAAGACCGAGGCAGAAAATATTCCTTGCCGGGCGCAGGAGATACCCGCCCTCGCGGTAACGCGCGGCCGAGGTGACGGCCTTGCAGTCGAGCATGACCAACCGCTTGCGGCCGATGCGGCGCGCCATGTCCACGTCCTCCATCAAAACCAGGGGCGCGAAACCGCCGAGGCGGCTATAGAACTCTTGGCCGATGATCAGGCCCTGGTCGCCATAGGCAAGCCCAAGCGCCCGGAAGCGCCAGGCCACCATGCGCTCCAACCGCCGCGCCGGGGCGCCGTCATCGTCTAGGGCGAAGCGGAAGGTGGCAGCGCGCTCACGGTTTTCGGGATCGCCGATGAATGCCGCCACATGGGCGCGCCAGCCCAGGGCCAAGCGGGTGTCGGCGTGGAGGAACATCAACCACGCGCCCTTGGCCTCCGCCGCGCCGGCGCAAAGCTGGGGGCCACGGCCCCCCGCCGCCGTGATTACCCGGGCACCCGCCGCTCGGGCCACGTCCCGGATCGCGTCATTGGAGCCGCCATCGGTGATGATGATCTCGATCTCGAACCCGCCACCCTCACCGTTGATGGCAGCAAGGGTGGGGCCTAGCGAGCCCGCCGCGTCCAGAGTGGGAATGACAATGCTGAGCAACATCCGTCGAGCCTACTGGGTCCCGGTAAAGGCGATGTCATAACACGGCCCGGGGGCTGGACAGAAATACCGGCTATCGCCGCTTTAATGTTCTTGATTTGTTCTACACCCTGCGGTAGGGTCCTTTCATGGTCGATGTTCTCCCCGACCGGCCGAGAAAAGGCCGTGGCGCGGTCGGCAACCCCACCGGCCGCTATGAGACCGAGGTGCGCGCCGCCACCGATGACGGCTGGGGCAACCGCTGGTGGGAAAATGACGAGGCCGCAGTTGAAGGCAAGGCCCCGGCACTGGCCACCACCCTCAGCGCCGATACGTCGCGCAGCGTCATCACCCGCAACACCTCGCCGGATATTCCTTTCAACCAGTCGGTCAACCCCTATCGCGGCTGCGAGCACGGCTGCATCTATTGTTTCGCCCGGCCCAGCCATGCCTGGCTGGGCTTGTCCCCCGGCCTCGATTTCGAGACCCGCCTGTGGGCCAAGTTCGATGCCCCGAAATTGCTCCAGCGCGAGCTCGCGAACCCCAAATACCGCTGCCAGATCCTTGCCCTTGGCACCAACACGGATTGCTATCAGCCGGTGGAACGCCGCCACCGGTTGACGCGCGGCATCCTTGAAGTGCTGGAGGCCTCGAACCATCCGGTGGTGATGGTGACCAAATCGGCCCTGGTGTTGCGCGATGTCGATATCCTGAGCGCCATGGCGCGGCGCAAGCTGGTTCAGGTTTATGTTTCGGTGACCACCCTGGACACCACCCTCGCCCGGCGCATGGAGCCACGGGCAGCGGCGCCGGGGCGCCGCCTCAAGACCATCGAGGGCCTGGCCCGCGCCGGCATCCCCACCGGCATCATGGCGGCGCCGATGATCCCCGCGCTCAACGATGCCGAGCTCGACAACATCCTCGCCGCCGGCGCCAGGGCCGGCGCCACATCGGCGGGCTACATCCTGTTGCGCCTGCCCCATGAGCTCAAGGAGATGTTCTCCCAATGGCTTGGCAGCCATTACCCGGACAAGGCCGACCACGTCCTTAGCCTGGTGCGGCAAAGCCGTGGCGGCCGCCTCAACGATCCCGCCTTCGGCAGCCGCATGGTGGGAACCGGGAGTTATGCCGCCATGCTGGCGCAGCGTTTCAAGGCCGCGTGCCGGCGCCTCGAATTAAACATGCGCGAGGGCGGGATGCTCGATGTCTCCCAATTCCGCCCGCCGTCCCTGCCCGGCGAACAGCTGAAATTGTTTTAGGGTGCGCGAGCGGGCTTTTACTTTCAGCCAACCATGTTAGATTCCCGGCGATGCCCGACTTCCGACTAGAGCTTGCCCATCCCGGACCAGTTGCCGGCATCGACGAAGCCGGACGCGGGCCCTGGGCCGGTCCCGTCATCGCCGCCGCCGTGGTGCTTGACCATGGCTGCTTGCCCATGGGCCTAATGGGCGCCATCGACGATTCCAAGGTGCTTTCGCGCGCCAAGCGCGAGGCCATCCATGCCGAATTGCGCGCCCTTGCCGGCAACGGCGTCGTTATCGGCATCGGCGGCGCCTCGGCCGCCGAGATCGACCGCGTCAATATCTTGCAAGCAACCATGCTGGCCATGGGCCGGGCGCTCCGGGCGCTGGACATCACCCCCGCCCTCGCCCTGGTCGATGGCAACCGGGCGCCGAACCTGCCCTGCGCCACCCAGACCGTGGTGGGCGGCGACGGCATCAGCCTTTCCATCGCCGCCGCCTCCATCGTCGCCAAGGTCACCCGCGACGGCATCATGGCCGAATTGGCCCGGCGCCATCCCGGTTTCGGCTGGGAACGCAACGCCGGTTATGGCACCGCCCAGCACAAAGAGGGCCTCACCACCCAGGGGCCGACCCGCCATCACCGCCACAGCTTTGCCCCGATTCGCCGCCTCAAAGAGCCAGAATCCGGCTAGCCACGGCCACAAGATGTTGAGTCTCAGTTAAAGCGGAATCCACGATATAGCGTATAACGCCTTGATTCCAAAAAAACTTATTGACGGCGAATCCAGTTTGACTCATGGTGCGCCGCCATGTCCAAACGAACCCGCAATTCCGGCGCCGACATGATCAGCCCTGCACGGTCGCCGCTGCCCGAGCCCGTCAACGACATCATCGTCGATGATTGCGTGCACGCCATGAACTGTCTTCCCGAGAAGTCGGTCGACATGGTGTTCGCCGACCCGCCCTACAATCTGCAACTCGACGGCGAATTGCGCCGGCCCAATGACAGTGTGGTCGATGGCGTCATCGAGTCCTGGGACAAGTTCGACAGCTTCAAGGATTATGACCGGCTGACCCGCAACTGGTTGCAGGCGGCGCAACGGCTGCTCAAGGACGACGGCTCGCTGTGGGTCATCGGTTCGTACCACAACATCTTCCGGGTCGGCGCCATGCTCCAGGATTTGGGGTTCTGGATTCTCAACGACGTGGTGTGGCGCAAGTCCAACCCCATGCCCAATTTCAAGGGCCGGCGGTTCACCAACGCCCACGAGACCCTGATCTGGTGCGCCAAGGACCAGAACCAGAAGCGCTACACCTTCAATTACGACGCCATGAAGGCCCTCAATGAAGGCCTGCAGATGCGGAGCGACTGGTTGCTGCCGGTGTGCGGCGGCCACGAGCGCCTCAAGCGCGATGGCGTCAAGGCCCACCCCACCCAGAAACCGGAGGCCCTGTTGCACCGGGTCATCCTGGCCTCGACCAGTGTGGGAGACGTCATCCTCGACCCCTTCCTCGGCACCGGCACCTCCGCCGCCGTCGCCAAGAAGCTGGGCCGCGGTTTCATCGGCATCGAGGTCAACGCCGAATATGCCGCCCTGGCCAAGGCGCGGGTGGCGGCAATCCCCCATCCGGCGGAACCGGCGCTGCTGACGACACTGTCGAAGCGGGCGCAACCCCGCATTCCCTTCGGCTGGGTGGTGGAACGCGGCCTGCTGTCTGCGGGCGACATCCTGTCCGACGCCCGCGGCAAAAGCAGCGCCAAGGTCCGCGCCGATAGCACCCTGATGGTTGATGATTTTATCGGCTCGATCCACCAGGTCGGCGCCCATGTCCAGGGCGCCAGCGCCTGCAATGGATGGACCTTCTGGCATTTCGAGGCCGGCGGCGAACTGATCTCCATCGACGTGCTGCGCCAGCGTCTCCGCGCCGAGATCGAAGCCAACGGCATCGCCGCCTGATTAATCCGGATCAATACTGGCCGGATCAGTGCTGGCGTGGGCTTGGGCGTGGGCGACGATCTTCTTCATCACCGTCGGCAGGGCGTAGTCTTGCTCGCGCCCCGGCAGACACCATAGCGGCGGCCCTTTATCCCCACTGCTATCCCCTGGGCCATCCCCGGCTGGGCCGGCATTTTCATCGACGTGGCCCGCCAGCACCGTGATCTCGAGATCGAAATGGGTGAAGCTGTGGCTGACGGTGCCGGGAAGTCGTCGCCAATCGGCCTCATAGGGGGCTTTGGTGATGGCGTCCTTGAAGGCGGCGGCGAAATCATCGGGCAGATCGCCCCAGGGCGATGACGGCACCTCGACCATGCCGCCGAGCAGCCCGTGGCGGGGGCGGCGGCGCAGCATGACCGCGCCATCGCCCCGCATGGTCCAGAACGCGAAGCCGTGGCGCAAGGGCTTTTTGGTCTTGGCCGCGCGCTTGGGCAGCTCACCGGCGATGCCAAGGGCATGGGCCTTGCACACCCCGGCCCAAGGGCAATGGCCGCAATCGGGCTGGCGCGGCTTGCACACCATGGCGCCCAGATCCATCACCGCTTGGGCGTAATCGCCCGGACGTGACCGCGGGGTGAGTGACGCCGCCAGCGCCCGTAGCCGCGCCTTGGCCGCCGGCAAGGGCTGGACGACCGCGTGCAATCGGGCCATGACGCGTTCTACATTGCCATCCACCACCGTCGCCGGTTGGCCGAAGGCGATGGCGGCGATGGCGGCCGCGCTATAAGGCCCGATCCCCGGAAGTGTCCTGAGCTCGGCCTCGCTCTCGGGGAAGCGGCCATCCCGGTCACGGCTCACCACCCGGGCGCAGGCATGGAGATTGCGCGCCCGGGCGTAATAGCCGAGCCCCTGCCAGCCATGGAGCACATCATCGAGCGAACTTCGGGCCAGATCATGGACGGAAGGCCAGCGGCTGACGAAATCGTGGAAATAAGGCGCCACCGCCGCCAGGGTGGTCTGCTGGGCCATGATCTCGCCGAGCCAGATGCGGTAGGGATCGGCGGTGCGCCCCCGCCGGGGATCCGGACGCCAGGGCAGGTCACGTTTGTGGATGTCGTACCAATCCAGCAGCCGGTCCGCCGCTGCGGCCACATCAAACCCACCCTCACCGGCGCTTGCGGTTGTCCGATCCACCATCGCTGGGCAATCTAACACAAAACTTCGCCGCAATCTGAGGGTGAAGGTTGACAGCCGGACGGGGACGAGTCATTGACGGAGGCGAGATGACAGCATCGACCAAAGCGGCCAAACGCGGTGGCATGCGGGCCTTGGGGGCGGCCACGGCCAAGGTGACGGGGCCCTTGTTCCGCAAGCGGGGTTTCGCCGAGGCCGGCATCCTTACCAACTGGCCCGAAATCATGGGCAACGTGTTGGCCGAGCGAACCATCCCGCAACGGATTTCCTACCCCAAGGGCGAGCGTAGCGACGGCACCCTTTACATCCGCGTCGAAAGCGCCTGGGCTACGGAACTCCAACATCTGGCGCCGCAGGTGATCGAGCGCATCAACAGCTATTTCGGCTACCGGGCGGTGGCGCAACTCGCCATCAGACAGGGTACGGTGCCGTCCTGGACTGACGCGGCGCCGGCGGCGGAACCCCAACCATCGAACTCCGGCCAGCCGCCGCCAACGGCGCCATCCCCCACCGGCGAGATCTCGAAGATCGACGATGAAGGCCTCCGCGTCGCCCTCGCCAGCCTGGACGCGGCGGTCCAGCTTCACGGCAAGCCTTCGGGCAACCCATGATTCCTCGCCGCGAATGCATCACCCCCCCTAGACGAAACTGCCAGATTTACGCTATATGTTGTGGTCAGGAGGCTTGAATGCGTAATATTTTGATTGCCCTCGGCGTCGTCGCCGTCCTTGCCATCGTTGGGCTGGCGATCACCGAATACACCGGGCCCTCCGGCGGCGATGGCACATCGCCGCCGGCGACGAGCGCGGCCAAGATGGTGATGCCCGTCATCGGCGCCGACGAATTCATCATCGGCAAGCCGGAGGCGCCGATCACCATCGTCGAATATGCCTCGCTGACCTGCCCCCATTGCGCACGCTTCCACACCGACACCCTGCCCAAGTTGAAAGAAAAATATATCGAGCCCGGCAAGGTGCGGCTGGTCTACCGTGACTTTCCTCTCGACCGATATGCCTTGCAGGGTTCGATGATGGCGCGCTGCGCCGGCCCAGAGCGTTACCTCGGTTTCATCGACGTCATGTTCATGACCCAGGATAGTTGGGCGCGGGCCGACAACCCGACCCTGGCACTGGCGCGAATCGGCCTCACTGGCGGCATGTCGCAGAAGGCCTTCGAGGCCTGCATGCAGAACAAGGAAATCGAGACCAAGATCCTCGCCCAACGCGTCAAAGGCCAGGAGAAATTCTCCGTCAATTCGACGCCGACCCTTATCATCAACGGCCAGGTCCACGCCGGCGCGCTGAGCATCGCGGAAATCGACAGCATCATCGCGCCTTTGCTAAAACAGCGCTGAGTTTCCGGACAGCGGCAGACACAAGGATCCCCCCGGTGCAGTTCACCAAAATTCGCCTTTCCGGCTTCAAGTCCTTCATAGATCCCACCGAACTTTTGATCGAGCCGGGCATGACCGGCATCGTCGGCCCCAACGGCTGCGGCAAGTCCAACATCATCGAAGCCTTGCGCTGGGTAATGGGCGAAACTTCGGCCAAGAAGCTCCGCGGCGGCGAAATGGACGACGTCATCTTCGGCGGCACCGCGCAGCGGTCGATCCGCGATCTTGCCGAGGTCACGCTTTATCTCGACAATTCGGAGCGCACGGCGCCCGCCGCCTTCAACGAAAGCCAAGAGCTTGAGGTGACGCGCCGGATCGACCGTGGCAGCGGCTCGTCCTATCGCATCAACGGCCGTGAAGTACGCGCCCGCGACGTCCAACTCCTGTTCGCCGACGCCGCCACCGGGTCCCGCTCCACCGCCCTGGTCAGCCAGGGCCAGATCGGCGCCCTGATCGCCGCCAAGCCCGTCGACCGGCGGGCCTTGATCGAGGAAGCCGCCGGCATTACCGGGCTGCATTCACGCCGTCACGAAGCGGAATTGCGTCTGCGCGCCGCCGACACCAACCTGGAGCGTCTCAACGACGTGGTCATAGCGCTCGAAGAACAACTCCGCGGCCTCAAGCGCCAGTCCCGCCAGGCCAGCCGCTACCGCAATCTCAGCGATCACATCCGCCGCGCCGAGGCGGCCTTGTTCCACGTGCGCTGGACCGATGCCTCCAAGACCCTCGAAGAAGCCGGTTACCGTATCCAGGCGGCCGAATCCCGGGTCCAGGAATGCACCCGCTCCGCCGGCACCGCCGCCACCGCCCAGGCCGACATCGCGGCCAAGCTGCCGGCGCTTCGCGACGCCGAGGCCGGCGCCGCCGCGGTGCTGCAACGCCTCATGATCGGCCGCGAAAGTCTCGATGCCGAGGAAACCCGCGTGCGTCAGGCCTGCGAAGACGGCCAGAACCGGCTTGACCAGATCGCCAGCGACAGCACGCGGGAACGGCGGCTTGCCGCCGAGGCCGCCGAGGCCACCACCCGCATCGATGACGAAATCACCGCGCTGAACCGTTCATGCCAGGAGGAATCGGAGGCCGAGCGCGAGGCCGAAGAGGCCCTGGCGGCGGCGAAAACCGATGCCACCCGGCTCGAAGACCAGCTGTCCCAAATGGTGGAAAAGATCGCCGCCGACGAGGCGCGCCGCGCCGACCTGGTTGGCCGCCAGGCCGAGCTCGAATCACGCCAGGCCACGCTCCGGGAGCGCATCGAAGACAACGAGCGTGACCGTGGCGCCATCCAGAGCGCAGCCACCGATAAGCACGACCTCGATGCCGCCGAGGCTACGGTTGCCAAGGCCCGGGGAAAGCTGAACCAGGCCCGCGACGCCGCCGAGGCCGCGGATCAGGCCCACATCGACGCCATGGAGGCCGAAACCGTTGCCCGCGACGAGGCCCAGTTGGCGGAAAATGCCGCCGCCCAGCTGCGCGCCGAGGAAAAAGCCCTTCGTGAACTCCTGCAGGTCGATGATGCCAACCCATGGACGCCCTTGAGCGACGAGTTGACGGTCGAGGCCGGGTTCGAGACCGCCCTCGGGGCCGCGCTGGGCGACGATCTGACCGCGTCCCTGGATCAAGCCGCGCCGGCGCACTGGCGCGCGCTTCCGCCGCTCGATGATGCCCCGGCGCTGCCCGATGGGGTGCGTCCTCTCGGTGATTTCGTCAAGGCCCCCGACGCCCTTGCCCGGCGTTTGTCCCAGACCGGCCTGGTGGACAGCACAAGCGATGGCGCGAGCTTGCGCGCCAGCCTGGTGCAAGGCCAACGCCTGGTCAGCCGTGACGGCGCCCTGTGGCGCTGGGACGGCTTCACCATCACACCTGATGCCTCGACCCCGGCGGCGGCACGGCTCGACCAGCTGCAGAGGCTACGCGAGATTACCGGCGAACTCGGCAATGCCGAATCCCGGCTTGGCGAGGCCCGGGCCCGGCTCACCCAGGCCCAGGATGCGCTGGTGACCGCGACCAAGACCGAACGCGAGGCCCGTGAAGCGGTCAAGGGCGCCGATCTGGCTTTACAAAAAGTCCGCGAGGAGTCCGTGGTGCTGGCGCAGACCGTCGCCGCGCGCTCATCCCAGATCGAGGGGCTGGAGATCGCCCATGAGCGGCTGGAAGCCGACCTGGCGGAGGCCATCGAACAAGCCAAGGCCGTCGAGAAGGCCGCCGGCACCCTTGGCGACATCGAGTCCAACCGCAACCAGGCCGCGTCGCTCAAGACCAAGCTCACCGAGTGCCGCGCGGCGCTCGATGAACGCAAAAGGGCCTATGATTTTCTCATCCGCGAGATCGCCGCCCGCGGCCAGCGGCTCGCCGATCTGGGCCGGGAGCGCGAAATGCGCCAGACCCATGCCGACAACGCCAACCACCAGATTCACGAGTTCGAGGCCCGCAAGACCGCCGTCGAGCAAGATCTCGCGCGTCTTGCCGACCGGCCCCAGCAAATCGCCGCCGAGCGCCTTCAGCTCACCAACCGCATCGAGGAAGCGGAACTGGCGCGCCAGGCCTCCGCCGACGCCCTCGCCAAGGGCGAGAGCGCGCTGGCCGAGGCCGACAAAGGCCTCCGCGCCGCGGAAGCGGCGCTGGCCGAGGCCAGGGAAGACCGGGCGCGTTGCGAAGGCGGCGTCAACCAGGCGCGCCAGGCCCTCGACGAACTCGATGAGCGCATCCGCGAACGGTTGCAGTGCACCCCGGCCGACGTCTTCGAAATCTCAGGCCTCAAGGATGACAAGCCCGCCGATCACAGCGTCCTCGAGGCGCGGCTCGAACGGCTGATCCGCGAACGCGACAATATGGGCCCGGTGAACCTCCGGGCCGAGGCCGAAGCCGAAGAACTGGGCGAACGGATCACCACCATGGCGACCGAACGGGAGGATCTGGTCCATGCCATCGCGCGCCTGCGCCAGGGCATCAATCAGCTCAACCGCGAGGGACGCGCCCGGTTCCTGGCGGCGTTCGAGGCCGTCAACACCCATTTCCAGGAACTTTTCACCCGCCTGTTCGGCGGCGGCGTCGCCCATTTGGCGCTGACGGAATCCGATGATCCCCTGGAGGCCGGCATCGAGATCATGGCGCGGCCCCCGGGCAAACGGCTGCAGATCATGTCGTTGTTGTCCGGCGGCGAGCAGGCCCTGACCACGATCGCCCTGTTGTTTGGCGTGTTTCTCACCAATCCGGCGCCAATCTGTATCCTCGATGAGGTCGACGCCCCCCTGGATGATGCCAATGTCGGCCGCTTTTGCGACCTGGTCGAAGAGCTTGCCCACAACTCATCGACCCGCTTCCTTATCGTGACGCACCACCGCACCACCATGTCACGCATGGACAGACTGTTCGGCGTTACCATGGCCGAGCGCGGCGTGTCACAACTGGTGTCCGTTGACCTCCAGGAAGCGGGGCGGTTGCGCGCCGCGTGACGGCGGAAAAACTCATTTTTTATGTTTCTATTTCAATGGGTTATTGAAAATCTGATGAACCTTGACAGGGTTTGGGTGAGCTTTTATGGTGCGCTCGCCTTTGCCGCCGTGGCACCCCAAGAGGGAGGGTTGACGAGCTTTTTTCATGTCCAAACATGACCCTCGTCCTTCCTTGGAAGATTTGGATGCCCGTTTGCGTAAGGCGCGGGGGGAAACATCCGAAGACAGTGAAAGTGATGGCTCCGGGGTGCCGCCCAGTGGCCTGGGCATGGCATTTAGGGTCGGCACCGAAATGGTCGCGGGCGTGGTGGTCGGGACCGGCATCGGTTGGCTACTGGACCAGTGGCTCGGCACCCGGCCCTGGCTTATGGTGGTGTTCTTTTTTATAGGCGCCGCCGCTGGTATGTTGAATGTCTACCGCACCGTGGCCGGGTTCGGTCTTGCCGCGGGGTACCGCCCCCCTGGGAAAGACCAACCGGAGGACAAGGGGCCGGAAGATTAAGGGAAAGACGCTGGGCGGGATTACCACCGCCCGTGGATTTCCGGGAAACGCAAAAATACGGATCGTACGTGGCCAAGCCTTTAGAACAATTCGAGATCAAGACCCTGATGCCGATCGAGATCGGCGGCATGGATGTCTCCTTCACCAATGCTTCACTGTTCATGGTGATCGCCATCACCGCGGTGACGTTGTTCCTGACCCTCGGCATGCGGCGCCATGCCCTGGTGCCGGGACGATGGCAATCCATGGCCGAGCTCAGTTATGAATTCATCGCCTCGCTGTTGCGGGACAATGTCGGCAAGGAGGGGCGCAGATATTTCCCCTTCGTCTTCACCCTGTTCATGTTTCTGCTGTTCAGCAATGCCATCGGCCTGATCCCCTACGCCTTCACGGTGACCAGCCACGTCATCGTCACCTTCGCCCTGGCCGCCGTGGTGTTCCTGGGCGTGACGGTGATCGCCATCATCAAGCATGGACTGGGCTTTTTCAGATTCTTCCTGCCGCCGGGGGTGCCGCTATATATGGCGCCCTTGTTGGTCCCCATCGAGGTGGTGTCCTATCTGGCGCGCCCGGTGACCCTGGCGCTGCGCCTGTTCGCCAACATGATGGCAGGCCACACCATGCTCAAGGTTTTCGCCGGCTTCGTCGTCCTTCTCGGCTTTGCCGGCATCGCCCCCATCGCCGTCATCATCGCGCTTTATGGCCTGGAGGTCATCGTCGCGGTGTTGCAGGCCTACGTGTTCACCATTCTTACCTGCCTCTATCTTTCCGATGCCCTGCATCTGCATTGACCAACCGTGCGGGCGGAAAAACTTATGAGACTTCTGAACCCATCAGCAAAAAAGGAAACATGATCATGGATGTGGAAGCTGCGAAATTGATCGGTGCCGGTTTAGCGACAATCGGTCTTGCCGGCGTCGGCGTCGGCATCGGCAACGTCTTTTCGTCGTTCATCACCGCGGTGGCGCGCAACCCGGCGGCCCGGGCCATGGTGTTCCCCTACACCATGCTCGGTTTCGCCCTGGTCGAGGCGGTCGCGCTTTACGCGCTGTTGATCGCCTTTTTGGTGTTGTTCGGCTAGGCCTTGGGGGCGGCAGCCTGGCTGCCGCCCGCCCTGGACACAAGGACCCGATGTGCCGCAACTCGACGTAACGACCTTCCTGCCCCAGCTGGTGTGGCTGGGCATCACCTTCGTCGCGCTCTATCTGCTCATGGCGCGGATCGCGCTGCCGCGTATCGGCGACGTGCTGGAGGCGCGGCTAAAACGCATCGAAGGCAATCTGGACAAGGCCGAAGCCTTCAAGGAAGAGGCCGAGGCGGCACGCGAAACCTATGAGAAATCCCTCGAAGAGGCCCGCGCCAACGCCCACGCAAAACTGACCGCGACCGCGGACCGCCTCGCCGAGCAGGCGGCTGAGCGCCGCCACGCCCTGGAGGAGACCCTCGAGGTCCAGGCCAAGGCGGCGGAGGAGCGTATCCACGCAGCCCGCACCAAAGCCCTGGGAGAAGTCCACGCCATCGCCAAGGATATCGCCGGTGACGCCGCCGCCAAGCTGATCGGCGCCAAGCCCGACGACAAGGCAATCGATGACGCCCTCGAGGACGCGACCAGGGGGCAAGAGTGATGGCGGCCCTGGCGGCGACATCGAAGGCAGCGGCGGCGGCGGCCCATGCCGAGCCCTTCTATCTCGGCGCCGAATTCTGGCTCGCGATCGCCTTCATGCTTTTCGTCGCCGCGGTGGCGAAGCCGGTGGCCCGGATGGTGGGTGGCGCCCTCGACGCGCGGAGCGCCAAGATTCAAGGGGAACTGGACGAGGCCGAGCATCTACGCGAAGAGGCCCAGACCTTGCTTGCCACCTATGAACGCAAACAGCGCGACGCGGTCAAGGAGGCCGAGAACATCCTTGCCCATGCCGAGGCCGAGGCCAAGCGCTTGGCCGAGACCGCCGGCCAAAATCTCACCGAAGCCCTGAAGCGCCGCGAGCAACTGGCGCTCGACAAGATCGCCCAGGCCGAGGCCCAGGCCATAGATGAGGTCCGCGATGCCGCCATCGACCTCGCCCTCAAGACCACCCGTGAATTGATCGCCCGCAACCTCGATGACAAAAGCGCCGAGGCCCTGATCGAAGGCGCCATCAAGGAACTGCCGCAAAAGCTGCAGTGATCGCGCACGGCGCGCAATCAGCCGCCGGCCGCACCCTCAACATCCCCCGGATCATCATGATCCCGCCGCCAGCGCAGCACCGGATGGCGCGCGGCCTTGGTCTCGTCGAGGCGGCGGCGCGGCGCCCGCCTGGGCGCATCCGTGAAAAATTCCGCATCGCCGGACTTGGCGCGGGCCGCCAGGGCTTTGACGGTGGCGATGAACTGATCGAGGCTGGCCTTGCTCTCGGTCTCGGTGGGCTCGGTCAGCATGGCGCCGTGGACATCGAGGGGGAAGTAGATGGTGGTGGGATGGAAGCCCTCATCGATCAGCGCCTTGGAAAAATCAAGGGTGGTGACACCGGTATCATGGAGAAACCCGTCATCGAACAGCACCTCGTGCATGCACGGCCCCGGATAGGGCAGCGTGAGGGTGTCCTGCAATCGCACCAGCAGGTAATTGGCGGCGAGCACCGCGTCATCGGCGGCCTGGCGCAGCCCGTCGGAGCCGAGCGACATCATGTAGGCCAAGGCGCGCACGAACACCCCGATCTGGCCGTGGAACCCGCGAAGACGGCCGATGGTCTTGGCGCCCTCGCCTTCGGCAACCGCATGTTCGATGAGACGGAAACCGTCGGCGCCGTTAACCACAAGGGGAAGCGGCGCATAGGGGGCAAGGTCCTTGACCAAAGCCACCGGTCCGCTGCCGGGTCCGCCGCCGCCATGGGGGGTGGAAAAGGTCTTGTGCAGGTTGAGTTGCATGACGTCGATGCCGAGATCGGCGGGCCTGACCCGGCCGACGATGGCGTTGAAATTGGCGCCGTCGCAGTAGAGGAAGGCGCCGGCATCGTGGACCGCCGCAGCGATATCTATGATCTCATCCTCGAACAGACCGCAGGTGTTGGGGTTGGTCAACATGATGGCGGCGACATCATCGCCGAGCTTGGCCTTGAGGACGGTGGAATCGATCCGGCCCCGGGGGTTGGATGGGATCTGCTCGACCTCGTAGCCACAGGCGGCGGCGGTGGCGGGATTGGTGCCATGGGCGGAACCCGGCACCAGCACCCGGCGCCGCGGATCGCCCCGATCCTCAAGGGCGGCGCGGATGCACATGATGCCGCAGAGCTCACCCTGGGCGCCGGCGGCCGGCGACATGGCGAAGGCCGGCATCCCGGTCAGCACCTGCAGCCAGTGGCTCAGAGTCTCGATGAGTTCCAAGGCGCCCTGGACCGTGCTTCGGGGCTGCAACGGATGAAGGTCGGCGAAGCCGGCAAGCCGCGCCAGCTTTTCGTTGAGGCGCGGGTTGTACTTCATGGTACACGAGCCCAAGGGATAGAACCCGGTATCGATGGCATAGTTCTTCTGGCTCAAGCGCACGAAATGGCGCACCACTTCGGGCTCGGCGAGACTCGGCAGGCCAAGATCGCCTGTCCGCTGCAATCCGCCGAGACGGTCCGCCACCGCATCGGGTTCCGGCAAATCGACACCGCAACATCCTGGGCTGTCCTGCTCGAAGATCAGCTTCTCCTCGATGGCAAGGCCGCGGTTGCCGGTGAAGGTGGCGGGGATTATCCCGGTATCGCTCACAGCACGTCTCCCAGCGCCTGGACCAGGGCGGTGATATCGGCGTCGGAATTGGTCTCGCTGGCGGCGACGAGTAGGAGATTTTCAAACCCCTCCACCTCGGGGTAAAGACGCGAAACCGGCACCCCGCCGAGGACGCCTTTGTCGGCAAGGTCATCGGCGACATCGGTGGCGGGCTTTGAGAGTTTCACGGTGAATTCGTTGAAGAAATGTTCGGTGATCACATCGCAGCCCGGGACCCCGGCCAGGGCATCGGCGCATTTGACGGCGCGGTGATGGTTGATGCGCGCCAGACGCTCAAAGCCAACTGACCCCAGCAACGCCAGATGTATCGTGAAGGCCAGCGCACAGAGCCCCGAATTGGTGCAGATATTGCTGGTGGCCTTTTGCCGGCGGATATGCTGCTCCCGCGTCGCCAGGGTCAGGACCCAGCCGCGCCGGCCCTCGATGTCGGTGGTCTCGCCGGAGATACGGCCCGGCATCTGGCGTACGAATTCATCGCGGCTGGCGAACAGGCCCACATAGGGTCCGCCGAAATTCATCGGGTTGCCGAGGGACTGACCTTCGGCGACGACGATATCCGCATCCATCTCGCCCGGCGGCCGCACACAGCCGAGCGAGATCACTTCCGAGACGGCGACGACCAGGAGCGCGCCGATATCGTGGCAATGCCGGGCCAGGGGGGTGAAATCCTGCAACCGGCCGAACACATCCGGGTTCTGAACCACGACGCAGGCGGTGGCCTCATCGAGGAGGGTGGCGAGCTCTACGGCGCCCTCGAACTGGGGCGCGGGATTGGGCGGCGGCGCCACGATCTTGACCCCGATGAATTGGGCGAAGCTGGTGACGCAGTCGCGGTAATGGGGGTGGAGGCCCGCCGACACCACCACCTTGTCGCGGCCGGTGATGCGCCGCGCCATCATCACCGCCTCGGCGGTGGCGCTGGCGCCGTCATACATGGAGGCATTGGCGACATCCATGGCGGTGATCAGCGCCACCTGGGTCTGGAATTCGTAGAGGAACTGGAGCGTGCCCTGGGAGATTTCCGGCTGATACGGGGTGTAGGAGGTCAGGAACTCGCCGCGCTGTACGAGATGGTCCACCGCCGCCGGAATGTGATGGCGGTGGGCGCCGGCGCCGAGGAAACACGGCACCGTCCCGGCGCTGACATTTTTGGCCGCCATGGCGGCAAGGGCGCGTTCGACCTCGATCTCGCCGCTATGGGGAGGGAGATCGAATGGCTTGTCGATGCGCGCCGCCACGGGCACGTCGGCGAACAGATCCTCGATGGACTTAACGCCAATGGCATCGAGCATGTCGGATCGGTCGGCGCCAGCGAGCGGCAAATAGCGCATCAATCGGGCCCCTTGACGTAGTCGGCATAGGCCGCTTTATCCATCAGCCCGTCGAGTTCCGCCGCGCCCGAGACCTTGATACGGGCGAACCAGCCCAGGCCTTCGGCGTCCTCGTTGATGATCTCGGGCTTGGCAACCAAATCGGCATTGATCTCGACCACCTCGCCGGAGACCGGGGCGAAGACTTCGCTCGCCGCCTTGACCGATTCGACCACGGCGAGCTGGTCGCCGCGCCCGACCTTCTGGCCGATCTTCGGCAATTCCACATAGACCACGTCGCCCAGTTGCTCCTGGGCGTAGACGCTGATGCCGATTGTGCCGGTATCGCCGTCGAGACGAATCCATTCATGGTCCTCGGCGTATTTGATGTCGCTCATTCGATTTTTTCCTCCGGTTTGGTGGTTTTGCCTGGTTGAAAGGTGTTTGGCGCCACGAAGGGCAAGGGCACGACCGCCGCCGGCAGCGGCTTGCCGCGCACCACGAGGCGCAATTCGGTGCCGGGAACGGCGTGGTCGGCGGCCACATAGCCGATGGCAATGGGGCCGCCGACCGTGGGGCCGAAGCCGCCGCTGGTGATGGTGCCCAATCGCCGCCCCTGGGCATCGGTCACCTCGGTTCCGGCGCGCGCCGGCGCGCGGCCCTCGGGGCGGATTCCGACCCGCTTTCGTGGCGGCCCCTCGCGCAATTGGCGAAGGATGACCTCGGCACCGGGGAAGCCGCCTTCGGCACGGCGGCGCCGGCTGATGGTCCAGCCGAGGCCGGCTTCGACCGGGGTGGTGCCGGTGTCGATATCCTGGCCGTAAAGGCAGAAGCCGGCCTCGAGGCGAAGGGTGTCGCGGGCGCCGAGACCCGCCGGCTTGACCTCGAATGCGGCGAGCAACTTCCGCGCCAAGGGCTCGGCCTCGACGGCGGCGAGGGAAATCTCGAAACCGTCTTCGCCGGTATAGCCGGCGCGGAAAATCCGGCACGGCACGCCACCGACACTGAGATCGGCCGCGGTCATGAAGGCAAGGCCCCGGCTATCTGGCGCCAGGCGGCCCAACACCTCGGCGGCGGCGGGACCTTGCAGGGCCAACAGCGCCCGGTCATCGGCCATGGCCATCCCCACCTTGGCGCCGAGGCCGGCCTGGATGTGGGCGAAATCCTGGTCCTTGCAGGCGGCATTGACCACCACCATGAGCCCATCCTTGGTGCGCCCGACAATAATATCGTCGAGGATACCGCCGGTATCGTTGGTGAGCAGGGTGTAACGCATGGCCCCTGCCTTGAGCCCGGTGATATCACCAGGCACCAGGGCCTCCATCGATGATGCCGCATCGGCCCCTTTGATGGCAATCTGGCCCATATGGGAGATATCGAACAACGAAGCGTTGGTGCGGGTGTGAACATGCTCATCGATAATGCCGCCGCCATATTGCAACGGCATGGCGTAGCCAGCGAAAGGCACCATCTTGGCACCCAATTGTTCATGCAGCGCCGCAAGCGCCGTGGTTTTCAAACGACCGGAGACGGAAATGTTCACTTTGGCCCTCCAATCCGGGGGACGCCATGAAACTCAACGCCGAGGTTGTTGACGGTTGTATTCAAGCTCGGCCCGCTGCAATTGAAAGCCGACGATAATCCTGTGGTTGGCCCCGGACGCGCCACTCCGGAGCGGTATGATCTGTTGAAGTTCGTCAGCCACTCTGGCCTGGGTGACGTTGTTGGGAAATGCGACCGGGGTGGCGAACTCCTTCTTAGCCAGGATGCTGCCGCCGGGGCCGGCGATGGCGACGAAATATTCTAGGGTCGCCTTGATGCCCTGGATGGCGGGGCCGCGCTCGGCGGCCAGGGCCAAGGTCATATCGACCGTGACCCCTTTTCTGCCGTACTTGCAGACCGCTTTCAGATTGATCAGCCGCGCCTGATAGATCACATCCGTCAGATCCCGCCCCGGGCCGGGCCGAAACTTGGTGATGGCCGCCGCCTCCTTGAGGATCCCGGCACGGGGGCAAGCGAATTCCGCCGTCTTGCCGCCAACCATGCCGCAGCCGGTAAGCACAACCATGGCGGCGGCAACGGAGATACACCGCATGATATTCATCGTTACAGCTTGTTGTGGGTGCCGTCGCAAAAGGGTTTTGTCCCGGAATTCTTGCAACCACATAGGAAAACGCGCTTGGTCTCAGCGGCTTTGAACATCACTGGCTTAAAGCCGGTGTCCTTGTGGGAGCCATCACAATAAGGCTGGCTGGCGCTGCGCCCACAGGCGCACCACCAATAGTCCTCGCCCGCCGTCACATCGACGCCGAATGGTGCCTTCTGGGCGATCACTGGTTCCGCCATGATCCTATTCCTTCCCCTTAGCCGCTCAATTTCCTTGCCGTTCGCCGCCAAATGACTACCTTGTAAACCGCGTCAACAGCCCTCCGGCGGGTTCTGGCGGGCTGGAGGGTGCGCCCAGCAATCTAGAAAACCGGAGGGGAATAAACAAGGTCCGTGATCATTGCGGCGCAAGCCGGGCGACCCGGGCCCTAGGGTGATTTCGATGCGGGATATGGACAAACCGGAACTCACCATATTGCTTGCCAGCCCCCGCGGCTTCTGCGCCGGGGTCGACCGCGCCATCCAGGTGGTAGAGACGGCGTTGGAGCGCTTCGGCGCCCCGGTCTATGTGCGCCATGAAATCGTCCACAACCGCCACGTGGTCGAGGAACTCGAGGACAAGGGCGCCATTTTCGTCGAGGAGCTGGACGAGGCCCCCGACGATGCCGCCATCATCTTCTCCGCCCATGGCGTCTCCAAGGCGGTGACCGCCGAAGCCAAGCGGCGCAAGCTGTACCAGATCGACGCCACCTGCCCCCTGGTCAGCAAGGTCCACAATGAAGGCCGTCACCACCATACCGCCGGCCGCCAAATCTTGCTGATCGGCCATGCCGGCCATCCCGAGGTCGAAGGCACCATGGGCCAGCTGCCCGAAGGCGCGATCATTCTGGTGGAGAATGAAGACCAGGCCAAAACCGTCACCATCGATGACCCCGGCAATCTCGCTTATATCACCCAGACCACGCTGTCGATCGACGACACCACCGGCATCGTCGCCATCCTGAAAAGCCGCTTCCCCGAAATCCGCGGCCCCAACAGCGCCGACATCTGTTACGCCACCTCCAACCGCCAGCATGCGGTCAAGGAAATCGCGCCCCGGTGCGATGCCCTCATCGTCATCGGCGCACCGAATTCCTCCAACTCCAACCGCCTGGTCGAAGTCGCGCTAATGACCGGTTGCCCCAACTCCTTGCTGGTGCAGTGCGCCGACGATGTCGACTGGTCGGCCTTACACGGCATCAAGTGCCTCGGCATCACCGCGGGCGCGTCGGCGCCGGAAGTTCTGGTGGAGGAACTGATCGAAGCCTGCCGGCAGCGCTACACCGTCACCCTTGAAGAGGTGATCGTCACCCGCGAAGAAATCAGCTTCAGCCTGCCACGCGCCCTCACCAGCTGAGCATGGCCGTATATACCGAAGTTTCCGACGACGACCTCAAGACCTTCATCGCCCAATATGATCTCGGCGAGGTCGTCTCCTACAAGGGCATCGCCGAGGGGGTCGAAAACACCAATTTCCTGTTGCAAACGAACACCGACACCTTCGTGCTCACCCTCTATGAGCGACGCGTCGCCCAACAGGACCTGCCGTACTTCTTAGGCCTGATGGAGCATTTGGCCGGTAACGGCATTGCCTGTCCGACCCCGATCCACGGCAGTGACGGCGAGGCCTTGCGCCAGTTGTGCGGCCGGCCCGCGGCGGTGGCGAGTTTCCTCAAGGGGATGTGGCCGCGCCGCATTCGCCCCCTGCACTGCGCCGGCCTCGGCAAGGCGATGGCGCATATGCACATGGCAGGGGCGTCCTATGGCTTGAGCCGGTCCAATGATCTATCGGTCGGAGGCTGGCGACCGCTCTATCAACAGATCGAGGGGCGCGCCGACGAGGTCAAGCCCGGCCTTGCCCGGGAACTCGACGTCGAACTCGAACTGTTGGAGCAGGGCTGGCCCGATGATCTTCCCACCGGCATCATCCATGGTGACCTGTTCCCCGACAACGTGTTCTTCCTCGACGGCGAGCTCTCGGGCATCATCGACTTCTATTTCGCCTGCAACGATTTCTTCGCCTACGACCTCGCCATCTGCCTCAACGCCTGGTGCTTCGAGGATGACGGCAGCTTCAACATCACCAAGGCACGCCAATTGTTGTTGTCCTACCGCGAGGTGCGCCCGTTCTCGGCGGCGGAACTGGAAGCCCTGCCGCTACTCGCCCGTGGCAGCGCCCTGCGCTTTTTGCTGACGCGGCTCTATGACTGGCTCGAGCAACGTGAAGGGGCTTGGGTCAAACCCAAGGACCCCCTGGAATATCTGGGAAAGCTCCATTTCCATCAAGGCGCCAAGAGCGCGGGCGATTATGGTCTCGACTGAGCAAGCCGCCAGCACCGACGTGGTCGACATCTACACCGACGGCGCCTGTAGCGGCAATCCCGGGCCCGGCGGCTGGGGCGTGGTGATGCGTTACAAGGGCACCGATCGCGAGCTTGCGGGCGGCGAGGCCAAGACCACAAACAACCGCATGGAACTGATGGCGGCGATCCAGGCCCTCGAGGCCCTGACCCGGCCGGTGAAGGCGCGGCTCCATACCGATAGCACCTATGTGCGCCACGGCATCGACGAGTGGATCCACAAATGGAAGACCAACGGCTGGAAGACGGCGGCGCGCAAGCCGGTGAAGAACGTCGATCTATGGCAACGGCTCGAGACGGCGGCGGCGCGCCACCAGGTGGAATGGTTCTGGATCAAGGGCCATGCCGGCCATCCGGAGAACGAACGCGCCGACGACCTCGCCCGCGGCGCCATACCCTAAGGATGGCCGTGGCC
Source organism: Alphaproteobacteria bacterium (assembly GCA_036448135.1). Classification (GTDB taxonomy): domain Bacteria; phylum Pseudomonadota; class Alphaproteobacteria; order SMXQ01; family SMXQ01; genus JAZFWG01. Next base: position 3,826 of record JAZFWG010000265.1, on the reverse strand, counting down.
GGGGTGGCCTAAAGCCGCTCCAGCACCTTTTCGGCGCTTGAAACCTCCAGCTGCCCCCCCTCATCCACCTGGAGATCCTTGACGACACCGTCTTCCGCGACCAGAGCGTAGCGCTGTGAACGCACGCCCAAACCCAGACCCGACAAATCTAACTCAAGTCCTGCCGCCTTGGTGAATTCGCCATTGCCATCGGACAGCATCAACACCTTGTCGCCGACATTGTGATCGTTGGCCCAGGCGCCCATGACGAAGGCATCATTGGTCGCGATGCAGGCAATGGTATCGATCCCCTTTGCCTTGAAGTCATCCACTTTGGCGACGAAGCCGGGCAGGTGTTGTTGCGAGCATGTCGGGGTGAAGGCGCCGGGAACGGCGAACAGGACGACGCGCTTGGCGGTGAAAATGTCGTCAGTCGAAATCTCTTCCATGCCGTCGGCCGTCGGTCGCCGTAAAGTGATGGATGGAATCTTGTCTCCGGCTTTGATGGTCATTCGGGACACCCCCTGATGGTTTATGAAAACAGATGTGTTGGCGCCCATGGCATGGTGCCAAAGCGCTATGCAAGAGAAATTAGCAGCCCCATGCCTCAGGGCAAGGTTTTCAATACGGTGCCGAGGGACTTGGACGGCTTGGCGGGTCCAGCTTTGGCGCCGGCGCGGTCGAGGGCCGCCAGCACCCCTTCGGTGGTGAGGAGTTCGGACAGGACAATGCCCGAAGGCGCGCGCGGGCCATAGACCACGTTGAAGGGAATGCCGTAACGGCCGAAGCCGGCGAGATATTCGGCGATCTCGCGGTTGGGGCGGGTCCAATCGGCGCGCATGGCCACCACATCGGGGGCCTTGAAGCGCCGCGCCACCGCGCCACGGTCGAGCACCAGGGCCTTGTTGACCTGGCAGCTGACGCACCAATCCGCGGTAACATCGACGAACACGGTCTTGCCGGCGCCGACATGGTTGAGGATGGCGACCTTGTCGAAGGGACGCCACATCTTATCGCCGGGGTTCGTTGCCTGCGGGGTCCAACTTGGCGCCAAGGCCGCTGGCGCCGCGAAGGCGAGCACGGCGAAGGCGCCTAGCACCATGGCGGCGCCAACATGTGCCCTGCCGGTCCCGGGTGCGAGGCGGTGGTGTCCCCACAACACCCCGACGGAGGCCAGCATCAGCGCCGCCACCGCGGCCGCCGCCACACCCCCCGACTGCGCCACCAGAACCGAGATCAGCCACCCCGCCGTCCCTGCCAAGGCAAAGCCCAGCACCATGCGCACGATATCCATCCACGGACCCGGCCGGGGCAGGTGCCTGGCGATGCCAGGGAAGGCGGCGACCGCCAGATAGGGCAGCGCCAGACCGGTGCCGAGGGCGGCGAACACGGCGATGATCTCCATCGGGCCGCGGGCCAGCGCGAAACCCACCGCGGTTCCCAGGAACGGCGCCGAACACGGCGTCGCCAACAAGGTGGCGAAGGCTCCGGTGGCGAAGGCGCCGCCGAGACGGCGGCCCGCTTCATGGTGATGGTCTTCAACGGTGCTGTCGCGCGCGATGACCCGCCCCACCCAGTCGGGCAGACGGATTTGGAAGAACCCCCACAGATTGCAGGCGAAGAACACCAGCACCAGGGACATGGCGACCAGGAAGACGGGCTGCTGGAACTGGATGCCCCAACCGACAGCCATGCCGCCGAAATTCTTGAGCCCCACCGCGACCACCGCCAGCACCAGGAACGAAAACAGGATGCCCGCGGCGGTCGCGAGAAACCCCAGGCGTAGATCACGGCGGTCGCCACCGCCATGGCCGATCACGCTCAAGAGCTTCAGGGACAGCACCGGCAGCACGCAAGGCATCAAATTGAGGATGAGACCGCCGAGCAGGGCCAGGGCCAGGATCGTCAACAGCGGCGCGAACGGCACCGCCTCGGCGACCCCCGGCACCGCGGTCACCGACTGCTCCATGGCGCGATCGCCGTCGATCAGGGTCAGCGTCAGCCGGGGGCTGGTCGGCGCCAAAGCCGCCTCGCCGGTGATGGCGACGGGAAGGCGCAGAAGTGCGGTCCGCCCTTGGCCCGAAAGCTGCACCTTCGGCGCGCCGAAGGTGAGCTGCCTGGGACCCTCGACCAACAGATCGGGGGCCGAGAACGGAAGCTCCGAGCGCGCCAACACCTCGAGGACGGGGCCGTCCTTGCCGCCGTTCATTTGCGCCCGGATGATGGTAAGGCCCTGGACCGGGCCCGGCCCCTTGCCCGGCACCCGTGCCTGGAAGCGGTCGATCAGGACGGTGAAGCCGCTCGGCGCCGCCGGGCCCAAAGGCAGTTTCAAGGAAAGCTTGGCCTGGTATGGGATGCAAATCTCGTCGCACAACAAATACCGCACCAAGGCCTTGACATGTATGGGACGTCCCGCGGTGCGCGGTTCCAAGGTGATGGGCAGCACCACCTCCCCGGTGTAAACGAAGGTGTTGAGGCCGAAAATGCTGTAGCGCTTCGGCGCCGGCCAGGATGGGGTGGCGGCGGCGAGATTGGTTGAGCCCGCCCATTCGATCACCGGCGGATAACCGGCATCCCCCGGCGAGCGCCAATAGATCTTCCATTTCGGCGCAAGGCGAAACTGTAAACCGAGGCGCAGGCTGGTGAGCGTGCCCACGGCGGTGGTGGCGGAGACCAGCCGGACCTGGGCATGGTCGTTGCGCGACCACTGCGATGCGGCAGGGGACTGGGCCTGGGACTGGGCGTTGGGCCAGGCCACGGCGATGGCAAAGACGGCAACAAGCCCCCAGAGCCATATGCGCCCGGCGCCAATGGGGTTCTGGGCCGCCATCACTGGACCGCGCACCCCCCGGGTGGGAATCAAGGCTATGTACCACATCATCTTAGGACAACATATTGAAAGTAAAGATTTTCCAATCCGGCAGGCGGGTTCGACACTCGGACGTGCCGGCGGATGTGCTGGTTTAACGCGAGAACCCGCCATCTGTTCATCAAATATCATCAATTGTCTGTTACAATGTTTTTAATCTAGCTTATGTAAAGGATCAACGGGACAGAGATGGGTGTTTCGATGCCACCTGTGAAACCGGAACCGGGATATTTTACTGGACAGCTACTCATCGCCATGCCGCATATGGGCGATCCCCGATTCGCGCGCTCCATCATCTATATTTGTGCCCACACCAGTGATGGTGCAATGGGTTTGGTAATCAACCGCCAGATCGATTCCATAACCTTCACCGATTTGTTGAAGCAACTGAATATCGAGACCGCGGACATCGATAACAGGATTCAGGTGATGTTCGGCGGGCCCGTGGAAGTGGGACGGGGCTTTGTTCTCCATACCTCCGATTACGTGGAAAAATCGACCCTGTTGGTCGACGAAGATGTCGCCCTGACGGCCACCCTCGATGTTCTCAGGGACATCGCCGCGGGATCGGGACCGCGGCGCAATCTCCTCGCCTTGGGCTATGCCGGCTGGGGCCCGGGTCAACTCGACGCCGAATTCGAGGCCAATGGCTGGCTCAATCTCGCCGCCGACGAGGATTTGGTGTTCGACAAGAACCTCGATACCAAGTGGGAACGCGCCCTGGATAAACTCGGCGTTGACCTGACCAATCTGTCGGGCCAATCGGGCCACGCCTGAGCTGCCCAGGCTCTCCGACCACGGAAACGAGGCCTAAATCGGCCTAAATCGGCCACATCAGGCCCTAAATCTGTGGAAACGGTCCGAATCCACCGATTTCCGGCCCTCCCAACTTCATAATTTTTTAAATGGTTATCGGTTCATTTACCCCGACCTGGTGTAATGGGGGGGCGGGCACCTTTGCGCCAGTACCTGATAACG
>JAZFWG010000264.1:0-9417 GCA_036448135.1 Alphaproteobacteria bacterium | reverse complement strand
AATCGATATGCGTCTTGATAGCGGTGAAGAGGTCCATCTCAATGCCGGTGACGTCTTGGTGCAGCGCGGCACCTACCACGACTGGATCAATCGCGGCGATGTGCCATGCGTGATGGCCTTTGTTCTGTTGGATGCCAAGCGATGATCCGAACTCCCCCATCAAGGATCTATACTCATTGTGGCAATCGGTGATTTGCCAAGGTGCTCAACGGGAAAGGAATATGATGTCTGATTTCGTCATTTGTGAACGCGACGGCGATGCAACGCGGATCACCATCAACCGGCCTGAGGTCGGCGGCCAAGTGACCGACGAGATGGCCGCCGAGATGGCGGACATGATCGACGCCGCCGCCAGGGACTCGAAGTTCATTCTGCTCAGGAGCGCCGGCGATGATTTCTGTACCGGCCGCGACCGCGGCGGCAGGCCCGCGTCTCAGCCTAAGGATGCGCTGGAATTCCGCGCCCGAAGCGAGGTGGTGTTCAATTTCTATGGCGCTTTCCGCCGCGCCAAGATTCCGGTGATCGCGGCGGTTCAGGGACGCTCGCTCGGTTTCGGATGTGCCATCGCCGCTGTGTGCGATATCACCATCGCCGCCGACAATGCGCGTTTCGCCCTGCCAGAGATGGGCCACAACATCATGCCGACCATGGCGATGTCGTCGTTGGTCGACCGGGTTGGCCGCAAGGGCGTGCTCTATCTGACCTATTCGACCGAGGAAATCGATGCCGAGACGGCGCTGGCGTTCGGCCTGGTCAGTCGGGTGGTGCCCTTGGCCGAACTGGACGCGGCGGCAGACCGCCTGACCGGCGCCTTGAACAAGGCGCCGATGGCGGCGGTACTGGCGGTGAAGGAATATGCCCGCCATGCCCTGACCATGGATATCGATGCCGCCATTGATTTTGCGCGCAACGTCCACGGCGCCGTCAATAGCTCGGATGCCATGGGGAGGTGAGAAAATTACGGCCCCGGGATTGGCCGTCGATGGGTCAACCCATCACTCATTTGTAGATCTACCGATGTCCGCTGTTAGCTGAACACGGATACTGGCGGGGGAAGAAGGAAAGGAAGGAAACATGGAGAAGCCGGAACAGATTGCCCGGGCGAAAAGTTTTGGCGACCTGCATCATGCCGAAAGGATCCTGGTGATGGCAAACCCGTGGGACGTGGTGTCGGCGCGGCTGTTCTACAAGGCGGGTTTCCCCGCACTGGCGACCACCAGCGGCGGTGTCGCCTTCGCCCAGGGCTATCCTGATGGTGAGAAAATAAGCCGCGAGGAAATGGCCGCCGCGGTGAAGCGCATCGCCGATGCCATCCCGATTCCATTATCCGCCGACATGGAGGGCGGCTATGGGCCGGCGCCCGAGGACGTGGCGGAAACCGTGAGACAAGCGATTGCGGCGGGGGCGGTCGGCGTCAATATCGAGGACAGCACCAAGGAAGGACCGAACCCGCTGTTCGATCCGTCCCTTGCAGTTGAACGCATTCGCGCCGCCGTGGAAGCCGGCGAGAGCGCCGGGGTACCCATCGTCGTCAACGCACGGACCGATGGTTTTCGCCAGGGCGACGACAGCGAGGTGTTTGACGATACGGTGCGCCGCGCCAACGCCTACCGCGCGGCGGGGGCAGCTTGCCTGTTCGTGCCTTGGGTGCGCGACGCCGACCGCATCGGTGAATTGGTGCGCCAGATCGAGGGGCCGGTGAATGTCCTGGCCGCCGCCTCATCGCCGCCGGTTGCCGCGCTCGAAGCACTCGGCGTCGCCCGCGTTACGGTCGGGGCTTCACTATCGCGGGCCTGTCTCACCACCGCCCGGGCGGCGGCGGCGGAAATGCTCGGTCCCGGAACCTTTGAATTCGGCCGTGACGTCATGACCCAGGCTCAGGTGCACGACCTGATCAAGGACTGATAGCAGTGATGGTCGGCTAATCGTCGGTCACGTCGATCCAGGTACCGTCAGGATCTGTAAGCTGATACTTCCCGGTCGCGCTCCGTTCGAAAAAGTCGCGCCGCATATCCGCTTCCTTGCTGCCGCCGAGTTGCACCGGCGCCAGATATTGGTTCGCCCCGGTGGCGGTGGCGATATCATCCTTGAGCGCCTCGATGCTCTCGACCTTGAAGCCGATATGTTCAGGACCGGCGCGGTGGATCGCCATGCCCTCGAACACGCCGATGGACCACGGCAGGATCGAGAGCGTGACCCGACCATCGGTGAGGTGCCGTGCCGATGATTCGCTTTCCGTATTGGTCGGCGTCAATTCAAACACGTCCATGTAGAATTCGGCAACCTGGTCCACGTGCTTGGTCCGGATCGCGAACTTGTTGAGAAAGCGGTCCTGATTCCAGCTTTCGGCCGCGGCCTCGGCGTATATGTTGGAGCGGGTATCGTCCTTCTTTTGGGCGAGATCGAAGACATTGCAGTCCGGGTCGTTGCCGCTATAGGCGGCGAACGGCCGGGTCGAGGGGCGTTTGACCAGGTCGGAGCTCGGCCATTTCTTTTCGATGCGCTCCCGAACCTCCTCAACGTCATCCACCAAAAATCCGAAATGGTCCAGCCCGCCAGGGCTACCGTCGCGCTTGGGATTGATGTTGAGCCCGGCGTAACCGTCGCTGTAGACCACGCCATGGAAGGGCCGGTGGGTGGAGCAGCGCAGGCCGAATACAGCCTCGTAGAACCGGCCCACCATCGGGTAGTTCACGCTGCTGATGGCCATGTGGTTGATCTGAGCGAACATGTTTTCCTCCCTTGACCGGCAACCATAATGAAAAGTGACCGCTGATTGCCCTTGTTAAGACCGTAACACCTATCGCGGTTCCAGCAGTTCGACGCGGTTGCCGCCGGGATCGCGGGTGAAGAAGCGTTTCTGGTTGATGTTGCGGGATTCCGATATCACCGGCAGCGCGTCCTCGGTGTCAAATCCCGCCTTTTCCAGCGCCGCCCGCGTGCCGTCGAGATCGTCGACCTGAAATCCCCAATGGCGCTGTACGGTCATGTTCACTTCCATGGCGTTGTCCTCGCGGGCGATGCCGAGATGAAGCTCCTGCCATGGCTCCTTGCAGATCACGTAATGGGCGCCGCGGGGGCCGAGATTGTCCGGTTTCTTAAGCTGCTCCAGGCCCAGGATTTCGCCATAGAACCGCTTGGCCTCGTCTTCCTTGTCCGGCGGCACCTGAACGTTGAGGTGATCAACCATCTTTATCACTGTCATCTTGTTCTCCTTTGCTCCCATGTTCTCATTATTGCCCTGCCCGATTTTACATCTTGTAGGAAGGATCGAGCCGTTCGACCAAGCGACTGTAGGCCTTCCAGTCTAGGGCGCCGAAGGGGCGCTGGGCGCTACGTTTCAGGAACTTGGCGTAAGTCAGTTCACAGACATCCTGGGGGATTTCCTTAATCTCGGCGCCCGACGCCATCAGCTTGACCTGGATCTGACAGGCTTCGATAAGCCGCTCCATATAGACGAAGCCCTCGGCGATGTCCCGGCCGACACTCAGAAGTCCATGATTGCCCATGATCACGCATTTGTAATCGCCAAGCTCTTCGGCGATCCGTACTCCTTCGTCGGCTTCGTCGGCATAGCCTTCGAACTCGTGAAAGCCGATCTTGCCATAAAGCACCAGGGATTCCTGATTGGCATAGACCAAGCCCTGTTTCATCGCCGACACCACGACCCCATCTTGCTCGTGGAGATGGAAGGAACAATTGCGGTCGGCATGGGCCTTGAGGATAGCGCCGTGGAAGGTGAGGCCCGCGGGGCCCGGAATCAGATCGGATTCGGTATGGACGTTGCCGTCGAAATCGACCTTGAGGAAGTCCGACGCGGTGATCTCGTTCCACATCAGGCCGAGCGGATTCATCAGGAACTTCTCGGGATCGTCAGGGACCCGCGCCGTCAGGTGATTACGGATGGTGTTGTTCCAGCCGAAATGATTGGCCATGCGGCACCCGATGGCGAGGTCTACCCGGGTTTGCCATTCGGCGTCGCTGACCTGGCCTTGAAGGGAATTGAATTTGCGGTCAGTAGGCTTGGTTTCGGGCATTTGTTTCTCCCTATTGAAGATTTTCATTATGGCGCGGGCCGAAATCGGGGGTCCAGCACTTAAATGGTGAGGATTTAGAGGATTCCAAACAACCGGCCGAGCTCGGCGGGAAGAGTGACAGGGCCCAGTTTCGGAGCCAGACGCCGCACCCCGGCCCACAACGTCGCCTGGATACTGCTGACCACGGGCTTGCCGAGTTCGCGTTCAATCGCTGCGACCGCCTCCGCCATGGTGGTGTTGGATCCGCTCAGGAAATAGCCGTCGGCGTCATCGCGGGCATTGGCGGTAACGGTTTCGATCCAACGTGCCGGCGGCACCGTGGCGGATTCGGGGCCAGCCTTCATCCCCAGCCCCACGTCATGGACAACCTGGAAGCCCTGGGCTTCCAGATAGGGGCGTTCCCGGCTGTTGGCAGACTGATCGAAGGGGCTAACCACCACGGTTTTGCGAACCCCTAGGGCGCGCAAGGCTTCGACGATGGCTTGGCTCGCCGATAGCGCCGGGGTCCCGGTTGCCCTGGTGATCTTGGCGATGAGTTCGGCTTCCGCCTCGGGGCCGTTGGCCATGGCGACACCGGTGGCCTGGTAGATGATGACATCGACCTTGGCGTCGGCTAGAAGCTCTGCGGCGCCGATCACATCCGCCGCCAGTTCCGCCGGCGATCTTTTCCACTCGGACGCCATCCGCATCCTCGTCGCGTGAACGCCGAGCCCGGCCGGCGCGCAGGCGCGCAGGTAAGGCTCGACCATCAGATTGCCCGATGAAAGGATGATGCCCATGCGAGCGTCCGGCATTACCATCATTCCACCGGTAAGGTCGGTTTGGTTTTGGTTCACATCTCCCCCCATTGCTGTTGGCGCCGCTGCCGGATTGAAGGCTATTATCCGGAGAAAATCCGGCTTTGGAAGCCATCATGCCCATCGTACGGGCCAGAGGGAAGGAAGCACATGACCATTGACACCATCGCCATCATGGCTCCAGGCAATATGGGCCACGCTATCGGCGCCCATTTGGTCCGCGAGGGACTTCGGGTCATCACCAATCTGGAAGGGCGTAGCGCCGATACAAAGGCGCGGGCAGATAAGGCCGGCATGGATGATGTCGCAAGCGATGAGACCCTGGTGCGTGAGGCCGATATCGTGCTTTCGATCCTGCCGCCGGGACGCGCGGTCGCCTTTGCCCAGCGCATCGCCAAGGCCATAAAAGCCACATCGGCTAACCCTCTGTTTGTCGATTGCAACGCGATTTCACCCGCCACCGCGGCGGAGGTGGCTGGCATCCTAGATACCATCGGCATCAAGTGTGTTGATGCCGCCATCCGCGGTGGGTCGGCATTGGCTGGCAAGCCCCAGCCCCGCATCTATGCTTCGGGCCCGGGGGTCGCCGAATTCCAGGCACTCATGGATTATGGGCTCGATATCCGCGACGTCGGCCCCAAGGCCGGCCAGGCCTCGGGGCTCAAGATGTGTTCAGCCGCGATTTCCAAGGGATTGGTGCTGCTGACGGTTCAGGCCTTCGCCGCTGCCCGCATCTTGGGCATCGATGACGATTTGCGCAAGGAACTCGAAGGAAATTCCACCGTAGGCAAGGCCGCGCGCCGGGCGCCGAACCTGGGCCCCGATGCCTCCCGCTGGGCCGAGGAAATGGATGAGATTGCCGCCACCGTGGCGTCGACGGGGCTCACGCCGAAAATCCATCAGGGCATGGCCGAATTCTGCCGATTTGTCGAAGCCACGCCCCTGGGCGCGCAGAAGAAGGGGCAGCTGACCCTGGGCAGGGACTTCGAAGAGGTTGTCGAGGTCCTTGCCGGCGCCGTTTCAAAGGATATTGGCCTCGCTGGCGGCGACCCAAAGTAAACGCAGCGCCAGCAGGGTCAGGACAATCCTTAGAACAGTCCTGAAAGCCCTTTCCGGCATCCGGTCGAGCACCATGCGTCCTGTCCAGTTGGCCAGCATGGCGGTCGCGATCATGGCGACGATCAGGGGCGCATAGGTGCCTATGGCAACCCCGAGCACGGCAAAAGCTGCGACCTTCGAAATATGGACGAGGGACATCAAGGCAGCGAAGGTGGCGACATAATTGCGCCGGTCCTGGCTTGCGCTGGCAATGAATGGGGCCACCAGCGTTCCCGTCGCACTGACGAAGACCCCTAGAAAAGTGGCGCCGAACCCCACCAACGCGAAACGATTGCGTTCCGTGCCCATTTTCCCAATGCTGGGCACCCAAATAGCGAATATGACGAAAATGGCGATTATTCCCTGAAGCAGCCCGGTTGGTAACGTCATGAATATCTGCGCGCCGGCTGCGGCCCCGATGGCGGAGCCGACAAAAAACGGCAGCATCGTTTGCTTGAGGACGTATCGCCGCATGAGGGCGACACGGCCCAAACCAGCCCCGAGCTGCACCAGCGTGTGTAGCGGGATCAGCACCACCGGCGGGAAAAACACCGCCAGGATTAGAAGAAGCAGAAGGCCCCCCGCCGTGCCGGTGACGATCCCAAGGAATGTGGTACAGAACGACGCTGCGGCCAGCCCGACAAAGAGCCAGCCGCTGACATCCGGCATGCCCAGAAACTGCGATTCCATCAATGAAAGCCTATTGTGCGGCCAGCAGCATGGTAGGGGATACGGTCATATGAAAAGCTTGGCTACCATTGCCAATGTTACGCGAAAAGGATGAGGATAAGAAGGAGTTGATGTATAAGTGCATATATCCATTCGTGGTCAATTGAGGCGGCCACGACCATTCAGTCCACATCAATCATTTTGAAGAGACACCATGTCCACGGGCAACGAGCCAGATCCCACAATCGACCTCAGCGATAAGTACCTGGTCGACCCCTATTTGAACTGGGCCGAGGGAGAAGGCATCCCCATCCATCTCGATTTCGGTCACGACTTGCTTGCGCTCGAGACCGGACCGTGGGACCGCTATGAGGCGCATGGCTGTTTTGCCCATACCCACGGACGTGGCGACTTCATGGCGAACTACGTGATCGAGGTTGCCCCCGGTGGCAAGACACGGCCCGTCAAGCATTTGTATGAGGCCTTCTTTTTCATCCTCGCGGGGCACGGCTCAACCACGGTGTGGACGCCCGAAGGTGAGGCGCGGACCTTTGAATGGGGTCCCAAGGCGGTTTTCGCAGTCCCGCTCAATTGCGAGTATCAGATCTTCAACGGCTCGGGGCAGGAACCGGCCCGGCTGTCGTGCACCAACGATGCGCCGCTAACCCTCAACCTCTATCACAACATTGATTTCGTCTTCGACAATCCCTGTAAGTTTCCGGAACGCTTTGGCGAGAACAAGCATTTCGATGGGGACGGGGATCATGTGCCGGTGGACCGTGGCGCCAATGTCGCGCCACTCAATATGTGGGAAACCAACTTCATCCACGACCTCACCAGCTTCAAACTCTATGAGATGGATGCAAGGGGAAAGGGCTCGCTTAACATCTCCTTCGTTCTCGCCGATGGCACCATGCACGCCCATTCGTCGGAAATCCCCATGGGCCGCTACAAGAAAGCCCACCGCCATGCTGCCGGCACCCATGTCCATGCGGTGAGCGGTGAAGGCTATTCACTGCTGTGGTACGAGGGCGAATCCGAGTTTAAGGAAATTCCCTGGCGCCACGGGATTATGTACACACCGCCGTTCTGGATGTTCCACCAGCACTTCAACACTAGCGCCGAGCCCGCACGCTATCTCGCCTGCAGCCTCGGAAGCCGGCGCTATCCCTTCATCTCGCTCCGGCGCAAGAGCGCCGAAGGCGCCGGCACCATCTCAGTCCAGCAGGGCGGCCGCCAGATCGAGTATGTGGACCAGGATCCCCGCGTCCACCGCAAGTGGCTGGAGGCAATCGCCAAGAACGGCGTGGAATCGGAAATGGGCGATATTTTCGATGAAGGTGAGATCATGGCGCTCGCACCCAAGAAACTGACCGGCGTCATCCAGACCCCCCAGTCCATCGGACCGGCGGTGTAAGGCGCATATTGGGTGGGCCTGGTGGAGGGCTCCGCCAGTCCCCACCATCCCTAACGTTCAGGAAGACTTTCCGGCGAACTCACTGGTGGCCCAGCCGCCCTTGCCTGTCGGCGGTTGGTAGAGCTCTTCTTCCATCCGTGACTTGGCCTGGTTCTCGGCCAAGGTCGCTTGGTATTCCACGCGGATATTGGGGTCTTCCTCGTCATAGGGGATGGCGTTGCCGCCGTCGCGCAGGTCGATGGCGCCGAGGTCCTTTTCCTCCCCGCCCGGCAGGCCGGGCTTGCGGCCTCGGGCATTGTTGGGCCCGAACCAAGCGGTGAGCCGTAGCGGTTCCTTGCTGATGCCGAAATGCTGATGGTACCATTCGCCGCTCATGGGCGCGGCGGAGACCATGCCGACCGGTTCGTAATCGACCCGGACTACCCTGTCTTGCTTGCCATCCTTCCACGGCTGGGGGCCAAGCTCCGACGGCCAGGTATAGGTGTAACCCCGGCCCTTGATGCAGATCAGCACCGCCGCCGAGCCATGTTTGTGGCCCTTGGAATAGCGCCCGGTCTCGTGCTGGCCGATCCACAAATAGAAGCGGTTCGACACCATGTGCGGTTCGATGCGCCGGTATCCCGGCGAACGCCGGTTGTCCAGCGGCAGCTCGCACTCCATGATATCGGGCAACAGATTGGTCCGGCGCATGGTGAGACCGCGGACCGGGTCCGGCGCGTATTCGTCATTGGGCTTAAAAAAATCCGCGCTGCCGTCGTAACGGTCCGAGAAGGTGTGGCCGCTGTTGAAGATGAAACTCGGGCTGTCGAACAGGTTCATAACATTGGGCGCCGAGGTTCCGGCCAGCAGCAGTGCCGGGCTTGAGGCGGAGTTGACGATGCGGTGATAGGCATTGAGCGGGATCGCGAACAGCGAGCCCTTCTGCCATTCGAAGACCTGTTTTTCGCCGCCTTCTTGCCACACCTCGGTGGTGCCGCGTCCCTCGACCACCAGGTACTGTTCCTCGTAGATGTGGCGCTCCACATTCAGTGCGCCCGCCCCCGGCACCTCGACCACATAGCATCCCCACAACCCCTCGGTGCCGTAAAGCTGGATGAAGGCGCCATTGCCGCCCATGCGTTCCCAGGGCTTGAGCGCCAGGTCCTGTACCTTCCGGATCCCGAAATCGCGGTAGATCGGTATTTCCTGTGAGTCCATGAAATTGTCATAAGGCATGGGCGGGCGCTTGAAGGTGCCGAGCCCGGCCTTCTTGGTGTTGTCGGTGATCTCTTGCCATTGGTTCTGGCTGGGTGCGTCGTGGGGCATGTCATCTCCCAGTGGGATCGTTGTTTTGTGCTCTAAGCAAACCCCTAAATTATAGGAAATTAGGGGATCACTGAACCAGATTCGTGCCGCCGAT
>JAZFWG010000263.1:0-2211 GCA_036448135.1 Alphaproteobacteria bacterium | reverse complement strand
CATGTCTGCCGTTGGGCGTAATGCAGACATGTTCCGCCAAAAAGCCGACGTTCCGGGCGTTGTTTCGACAGAAGTTCAAACTGAGACACCACCGCCGCACAGCGCATATGGCACTGTGCCGGATTTTGCCTTAAGCTTAGGGATACGCATGGTAGGCCGATTTAACCCTTAAGCACATGGGAGGACGCCATGACCATGGCCATGACCAAGACCCATTCCAAATTCGCCGAAAAGCTTGCGGAAGAGCTCAACCGGATGTGTATCGCGCAGTTCGAAACGCCGGAATTCCGTCTGCTGTTCGAGACTCCGTTGACCATGGCCCGGGCCCGGTTCTATGCCGTACAATTGGTGCTCTATGGCATCAACCGCCGTGATTGCTGGGCCTATATCCAGGCCAAGGCGCCCTATGACGTCAAGCAGGCGATCTGGCACCACGAAGAGGACGAGTTGATCCATGATCCCCGCGGCGGCACCGACCATGTCACCCTCATGAGCAAGGAGGCCCGGGCCATCGGCGTCACCGAACACGACCTGGAAAACATCCAGCCGACGCCCCTGACCAAGGCGGCCTTCATGGCCTTCGCCCATCACAACGCCACTTCGCACTGGCTTGCCGGCCTTACCGCGTCCCACTTCCTGGAGCGCCGCAACAACAGCGACATCGTCAAGGCCGGCGGCTCGTCCAAGCGCTGGCGCGACCGCCTGGTCGATGAGCTCGGCATCGATCCCGAAATACTCTATTCCCTCAACGTCCATATCGAGGCCGATGTCGACCATTCGGATTTAATCTTTGATGCCATCGCGCGCCACGTCACCGACCAAGACGATTACAAGACCGCGCTGGCCGGCGCCCGCGAATGCGCCCAGCTCGACCGTGCCTACCGTGGCGCCATCGCCCACGGCATGCGCGCCATCGAGGACTGATGCGCCAGTTCGCTTATCGGGGGTTGGGCCTGGCCCCCAGAATAAAAATGACAGCACAAACGACGCAAACACCGCGAACAGGGAGACCCCGATGACGGATGAGGCTTCCGTCCCCGCAGGCAAATTCATGGTCGACCCCTACCTCGACTGGTCCAAGGGCGAGGGCGTGCCGATCGTCGAGGACTTCGGGCTCAACTTGCTAGAGATCGAGACCAAGCCCTGGGCGCGTTTCGACACCTTTGGCGCCATCGCCCACGTCAAGGGCCGCGGCGACTTCATGACCGTGTTCGTCATCGAGATCCCGCCCGGCGGCAAGACCGCGCCGATCCGCCATTTGTATGAAGAAGCGGTGTTCGTGCTGGCGGGCCATGGCTCCACCACCGTCGAGGACCATGCCGGGGATACCCACACCTTCGAATGGGGCCCCAACTCCATCTTCGCGCCGCCGTTGAACACGCGGTATCAGCATTTCAACGGCTCTGGCCGCGAAGCGGTCCGCCTTGGGGTATCTTCCAACCTGCCGGCGGTGCTCAACCTGTTTCACAGCGAAAGCTTCGTGTTCGACAACCCTTGCAGCTTTCCCGAGCGCGAGGGCGCGCCCGCCCACTTCACCGGTGACGGCGATTTCATTGCCGTGCGCCCCGGCAAGAACATGTGGGAGACCAACTTCGTCCCCGACGCCAAGGATCTGCAGCTGAAGACATGGGCCGCCCGGGGCGCCGGCGGTTCCCACGTCCAGCTTATCCTCGCCGACGGCATCCTCCACGCCCATGTCTCGGAGATGCCGGTGGGCACCTACAAGAAGGCCCACCGCCACGGCCCCGACGTCCACATCTACCCCATCACCGGGGAAGGCTATTCACTGTTGTGGTACGAGGGCAATCAGGACTTCGTGCGCATCGACTGGCGCCATGGCTGGATCTATGCGCCGCCGGATCAGATGTTTCACCAGCACTTCAACAGCTGCCCCGATCCCGTGCGCTATTTGGCGGTGGGCCATGGCAGCGTGCGCTATCCCTTCACCCAGAACATGTGGAACATCTATCAGGGCCTCGATGTGGACGTGAAAAGCGGCGGCAAGCAGATCGAATATGAAGATCAGGACCCGCGCATCCACAAAATCTACATCGCAGAGATGGCCAAGAAGGGGCTCAAGCCGCGGATGGAGGAATTCATCCCCGAGGCCGCCGAATAACCCAACCCCAACAAGAAAGTTAACCGGAGACAACGCCGATGAAGCGTTACCACCGCGACCTCCACGAATATGTCGAGACCTTGGACAAGGCG
>JAZFWG010000262.1:0-2749 GCA_036448135.1 Alphaproteobacteria bacterium | reverse complement strand
GGTGGGTTGTTTGACGTTCGCGACTTCCATGATCAGGCGTTCCCTCTAGACTTGAATATCGACGCCGCCGATATTGGCGCGGGCGTTGGAGTAACCGGAGGTCAGGGCCAAGTTCGGGAGGCTGGCGTCATCCCCGTCGGCGGCTTCGGCCGCGATATCAAGGCCCGAGGCCGCTTCGCTGTCGGAGTCGCTATCCTCGCCATGGCCGTCGCCGCGAAGGTTGAAGTCGAGGCTGTTGGAATCGGTCTTGAGGCCGGCTTCCTGAAGGGCGCGCTCGAGGCCGCGGGCATCACGCTGGAGCAGATCCAGGGTCTCGCTTTTCTCCGCCGTCACCACCGCCGCGACACGTCCGTCATGGGTAAGATCAAGCAGCACCTCGATACGGCCGAGAGTGGCGGGTGAAAGTTTGATGCTGATCTTGTCGAGGCCCTGGCTGGCGGCCTTGGTGATGTGAACGGCCACTTGATCGACGACCGGCTGGGCAAGGGGGGCGGGCCGCGTCGCTGCCGCCATCGCCCGGGCCTGGGCCGGATTGGCAATTTTCTGGGAATTCACCGCGCTGCCAAGGGGAGGTGGCGACGACGTATCCACGCTCACTGTGGTCTGGGTCCCGTTGCTGGATGCCGCGCCATTGTGGGCCACGGCGCTCTGGGCTAGGCCAAAGGCGGCGTTGGTAACAGTGGTGTTGGTAGCCGTGGTGTTGGTTTGCGCCATGTTGGCGCCGTCAGCTGTGCCGGGGGTGGTCCCATTGGCGACGGCGGACGCCGCCGCGGCGTTGGTCCCGGCGGGTGTATTGCTTTTGACCGTGGCGAGGACGGTTTCGGGTGCCCCGTCATCCAGCGGCATCAAGCCGGCGATGGCGGTGCCCGGCGCCAACAGGGACTTGCCCTGGGCTTGGGGCTGGCTGGTGCCCTGGGTGACGGTGATGTTGACATTGGCATTGGCGCGAGACTGGGGTGTCGCGGGGGTTTCGCCCTCGCCATCGGTGGCGGTGTTGGTCTGGCCAGTGGCCGAGGCGAGATTGTTGAGGGCCAAGGTGATGCCCTTGTCGGCGGCGGTGTTCTGGGGAGCCGTATTGTTGACGCCTTGATTGTTGGCCGCTTCGGGCAAGATCTGGGGTGTTACTGCGCCGGGGCCGGCATTGGCTGCAATTTTAGGGGTGGCCTGGGGCGAGGGGGCCGTACTTGCGGTTTCGGTTCCATTCTTGGCCTGAGCCACCACGGTGGACGCGGGGTTGGTGCCGGTCGATGCCACCTTGGACTGTTCCGCCGCAACCGATGCCGCCACGGCCGAGGCTTGCGGCTGGATCTCGGCGGCGGCCGCAATGGCCTCGGCGGCGGCAAGACCGTCGGTTTCGGCCGCGGCACGGTCGAGGCCGGTGTCGTGCTCGGGATGGTCATCGTTGGCCGGTTTGCTTTCGCCGGAAGACGAATGATGTTCCGCGGCTTCGGCGCCGCCGTTATCGGCCGGGGGCTCCGGCTGCTCAAAGGTGGCGCTGTCGTTCGCCGTATCCCTTGCGATGATCGGGGGGCTGTCGCCAACGGCGTGGCTGGTTTCCTGGGTGTGATCGAATCCGGTATCGCGGGAGACCTTGGCGCTAGGCGCCGATATTTCCGCGCTCGGCAATGACCGCAAAGCCTCGGAAAACTGGCTGAGAAGCTGATCGAAGGCGGCACCGGTCTCGATGCTCACCTCGGGTGAAGCCGGAAACTGTGTCTCGGGCCTATTGGCCTTGACCAGTATATCTGTAACCGAAACAACCATGACTCAGATACTTTCCAAGCATAGAAATTTATAATCCCATATTTGGGAGCAAGCTTCGGGCCAACTCGCACCAGCAGACAACACATTGAAATTAAAGAGATAATTTTCGGTCTGGCGCCGGAATGGACAGCCTGGCGCGTTTTTCCCGGCAAAAAGGACCCTGGGGCGGAATTATGTGCCGGGTGGCGAATTCAGGGGCTGGTTCGGGGGATGCAGGCAATAAAAAAAACCCGGACCATTCGGCCCGGGTCCGGGGGAAGCGCTGAGCCCGGCGTCAGGTGATGACGACGATGGGCTCGATGGCTTCGACCTGCCCGACGGTCTGGGTTTTTCCCACCACCGCTTGGGGCTTTTTGTTCCTGGCCTGCTCGGCGATCCGGGCCGCTTCCTTGGCCGGTTCGTCGCCCCGCTTGACCAACTCCTGCCAGGATGCGCGCAGGGGCTCCAGCAGACTGATGACCTCATGGGCGGCTTTGGGGTCATTGTTGAGGTCGACCTCGGGCAGGCGGAGGAGGATATATGTGAACATGCGGTCCAGATTCTCCGAAACCTCGCCGCCAAGCTCCATGTTCAGGGTCGTTTGCATGTGGGTGACGATTTCCATGGCCCGCTTGTTGGTGCGCCAACGGGTATCGATATCGTCATTTTCGATGGCGGTGATGGCCTCCCTGAGGGAGCCGATGGCCTTGTCGTAGAGCATGAACACCAGCATCGCCGGCGAGGCCGTCATGATCTGCTGGGTGAGATATTCCTGAGACGCATTGCGGGTCATGGTGGCTATCCTTCCTGGAGCCTGAGTTCGACCTTACCTGGAACTTTTATTTATATAGACTCAATATTTAAAAGAGGTTTACGAGGTTAAAGATTAACGTGAACGCTGGGAGTTGCTCAGCGCCGCGAAGCTTTGCTGCATGGAGTCGAGGATGCGGTTCATGTTGACCAGGGCCAGTTCCATGCGGATGAAGCGGCTGTGCAGGGACTGGCG
>JAZFWG010000261.1:0-8236 GCA_036448135.1 Alphaproteobacteria bacterium | reverse complement strand
TTGCAATGGCGCCATTCATGGAGCGCTTCATTGCCAATGGCATTCCGCAAGTCGAACATTTGGCTACACGCCTGCCGCTTACAGCGGAATGGTGGGCGAGAATCGAATCGCGCCCTGCCTATCAATTCGTCATGTCGATGAAAAGCCCAGAACAGTCTGATCCATTTAAGGATAGGCCGATATAAGATTTGAGGTGTCCCTTACTGGCTACGGCCGGACTCAATCACCACACCGGAACGACGACTGCTTTTATCCGCAAAGCCGATATTCGCGTCGGCTTTGCGCATTCGGCGCATCATATTTCAAACCGAGACACGGCCGTTCGATCCTGCCATGTGTCACTGCCAATTGTTCCGGCGGCGGTTTTCGCGTAAGCATGCACCGGCGCCGGTGGGCAGCGCGCGGCGACAGCGAAGCGAGGTGGCATGGAACGGGATCAGATGGCATTCGACGTGGTGATCGTCGGCGCCGGTCCCTCGGGGTTGGCGGCGGCGATCCGCTTGAAGCAGCTCGGCCTCAAGGCCGGCCGGGAGCTTTCGGTCTGCGTCATCGAGAAAGGCTCCGAGGTCGGTGCCCATATCCTGTCCGGCGCGGTGATCGAGCCGCGCAGCCTGGATGAGCTCATCCCCGACTGGAAGGAACTCGGCGCCCCGCTTAAGACCGAGGCCAAGCGGGACCGCTTCGTCGTCCTGACCGAAAAGCACGCCGTGCCCTTGCCGGTGCCGGCGGGGATGCACAACCGCGGCAATTACATCATCAGCCTGGGCAATCTCTGCCGCTGGCTCGGCACCCAGGCCGAGGAGCTCGGGGTCGAGATCTATCCCGGTTTCGCCGCGGCGGAGGTGCTCTATGACGCGACAGGCGCGGTCAAGGGCGTGGCGACCGGTGACATGGGCGTCGGCCGCGATGGCGAGCCCGGCGCCAATCACCAGCCCGGCATCGAACTGGTCGCCCGCCAGACCCTGTTCGCCGAAGGCTGCCACGGCTCGCTTTCCAAGGCGGTGATCGAACGCTTCGATCTCCGCGCCGGCCACGATCCCCAGACTTACGGCATCGGCATTAAGGAGCTGTGGGAGGTCGACCCCGCCCGCCACGACGAGGGCGAGGTGATGCACACCATAGGCTGGCCGCTGGACCAAATGACTTATGGCGGGTCGTTCCTCTATCATCTTGACGGCAACCGGGTCTCGGTGGGGTTTGTCATCGGCCTCGATTACCGCAACCCCTATCTCAATCCGTTCGAGGAGTTCCAGCGCTTTAAGACCCATCCCGCGATCCGCCCGCTGTTCGAAGGCGGACGCCGCATCGCCTATGGGGCGCGGTGCCTGGTGGAGGGCGGCTGGCAGTCGATCCCCAGATTGAGCTTCCCCGGCGGGGTGCTGATCGGCGATGGCGCCGGCTTCCTCAACGTGCCCAAGATCAAGGGCAGCCACGCCGCCATGAAATCCGGCATGGTCGCCGCCGAGGCGGTGTTCAAGGCGGCGTTTGATGCCGGCGCCAACGGCGCCACCGCCTCCGCCGTCGAGGCCGCGGACTACCGCGAGCGATTGTTCCAATCCTGGCTCGGGGACGAGCTTTACCGGGTGCGCAACATCCGCCCCGGCTTCCGCTGGGGATTGTGGGCGGGGCTCGCCCATGCCGCGCTTGATACCTATCTGTTGCGCGGCCGCGCGCCGTGGACGCTTCACCACCGCCCGGACCATGACGCCCTGGCCGAGGCGGCGGCGGCGGTGAAGATCGACTATCCCAGACCCGACAATGAGGTCACTTTCGATCTCATGTCCTCGGTGCATCTGTCCAACACCAACCATGCCGAGGACCAGCCCGCCCATCTCAGACTCGAAGACCCGTCGCGCGCCATCGGCGTCAATCTCAGGCTCTACGATTCGCCCGAGACGCGCTATTGCCCCGCCGGGGTCTACGAGATCGTCAATCCGGGCGAGGGCGCCTCGCCAAGGCTGCAGATCAACGCCCAGAACTGCCTTCACTGCAAGGCCTGCGACATCAAGGATCCGGGCCAGAACATCACCTGGACCGTGCCCGAGGGCGGTGGCGGACCCAATTATCCCGAGATGTAATGGTTAAGAAGTGGAAACTGGACCCGCCCGGCGCGGAATTATCAAGATGGTATTCCAGGCCATGCTATAGTTGAAACTTATGGTGTAAAGGCGCGGTTATGGTGGCTACAACAATCAGGCGCGAGCGGGCCAACCGTCCCGGGTTCCGGGGCCGGACGCTGCTTGCGGCGGTCCTGGCCTTGGCGCTTGTAGGTTGTGCCGGGCCCGGCGAGGGGCCAAGTGCCGCCGAGGCCACCAAAGCCTCACCGGAACAGGCCCCCGAACAGGTGTTGCGGGTCGATGCCCGTCCGTCCTCGGCCTTCGGCAACTATCTGGCCGGGCGCCACGCCAGGACCATCCGCGACATGGGCCTCGCCGCCGATCTTTTCGCCCATACCCTGGTGTTCGATCCCGACGACCCGGAACTGGTGCGCAACACCTTTCTGTTAATGGCGATCGAAGGAAGGATCCGCGAGGCGGCGAAACTTGCCCGCCGCCTGGTCAAGCTGCGCCCCAAATCCACCCTGGCCAATGTGGTTCTGGTGGTCGAGGATGTGAGAAGAGGCGACTTCGATGGCGCCGACAAACGGCTCGAGGCCTTGCCCGCCAGCAGTTTCAACGATTTTATCGCGCCGATGCTGCGCGCCTGGACCAAGGTCGGCGCCAAACGGCCCAAGCAGGTGGCGAAGGTGATGGCGCCGATGGCGAAACGGCGTAGCCTCAAGCTGTTCTTCCATTTCCATTCGGGCCTGATTGCAGACCTCGCCGGAGACAGCAAAGCCGCCGAGGCCAGCTACAAGAAAGCGTTGCCCGACACCGTGAGCGGCTATCTCAGTTTCGTCGAGGCCATCGGCAAGTTCTATGAGCGCACCGGCCGCGGCGCCAAGGCCCTGGCGCTCTACAAGGAATATGAGGCCGCGCACTCCGATGTCATGCTCGCCGCCGAGGCTTCGGCGCGCATCGCCAAGGGCCGCCTCCCCGAGCCCACGGTGGCCTCGGCCCGTGAAGGCATGGCCGAGGCGCTGTTCAATCTCGCCAGCCTGATGCATCAGGACAGGCTCAGCGATATCGGCCTGATCCTGACCCGGCTCTCGCTTTCGCTGCGGCCCGGCCATGCGGTCGCCCGGCTTCTCCTGGCCGATATCTTAGAGCGCCAGCGGCGCTACAACGACGCCATCGCCGTCTATGACCATGTCGATCCGTCATCGCTGTTGAGCTGGTCGGCGCGCTTGAGGGCGGCGACGTTGCTCGATTATCTCGACCGTTCCGGGGAGGCGATCTCGCGCCTGCGCGAACTGGCTACGGAACGGGTCGAGCGCTCCGATGCGCTGATCGCCCTCGGCGATATCCTGCGCAAGCGCCGCCGCTTTCCGGAAGCGGTAAAGGTCTATGACCGCGCCATTCAGCGCATCGCCAAGGTTGATAAGCGCCACTGGTCGGTGCTCTATTCCCGCGGCATCGCGCTGGAGCGCTCCAAGCAATGGGACCGGGCCGAGGCCGATCTGCTGCGCGCCCTGGCATTCCGGCCCAAGGACCCGCATGTGCTCAACTATCTGGGCTATAGCTGGGCGGAAAAGGGCATCAACCTGGCGAAGGCCCACAAGATGGTCGAGACCGCGACCCGGCTTCGGCCGCGGGACGGCTACATCATGGACAGTATGGGCTGGGTGCTCTACCGCATGGGTGAGTTCCCCCGTGCCGTCACCAGTTTGGAGCGCGCCGTTGAGCTCCGCCCCGAGGACCCGGTGATCAATGACCATCTCGGCGATGCCTATTGGCGGGTTGGCCGCGAGACCGAGGCGGGGTTCCAGTGGCGCCATGCCCTGACCTTGAAGCCCGACCCGGCCCTGGTGGCCGGCATCGAGAGCAAGCTTCGCCAGGGGCTCGGCCCCAGCAACGCCAAGACCAAGAAAACCGCCAAGCAGGGCAAGGCCGGCCACGGCGGTTGATGGGGCTTTGAGCTTGCCATCCAATGAGGCCGGCACTTCCGTCACCGTCGCGGCGCCGGCGAAACTCAATCTCTATCTCCATGTCCTCGGCCGCCGTGACGACGGCTATCATCTCCTCGATTCGCTGATTGTCTTCGCCGATCTCCATGACGTGGTCCGGGCCGCGCCCGCCGGTGCCCTCACCCTCGACGTCACCGGCCCCTTTGCCCCGGCGCTTGAGGGTGCGCCCGGCAATCTGATTCTCACCGCGGCCGAACGGCTCAGCTCGGCAGCGGGGTGCCGGGAAGGCGCCCACATCACCCTTGTAAAGAACATCCCGGTGGCGGCGGGGCTCGGCGGGGGTTCGGCGGACGCGGCGGCGGCGCTCATGGCGCTCGATCAATTGTGGGGCCTCGGTCTCGGCGCGGCCGGGCTGGCCGACATCGCCGCGGGCATCGGCGCCGACGTGCCGGTGTGCCTGGAAAGCCGCAGCGCCTTCGCCGGCGGCATCGGCGGCGAGCTAACGCCGGCGCGGTTGCCACCGCTATGGCTGGTGATCGCCAACCCCGGCCGGCCGGTGGCGACGGCTGATGTCTTTGGCGCCTTCGATGGCCCCTTTGGCAGCCCGGCGCGGTTCACCGATGTGGCCGAAGATGTAGGCGCATTGGCGGCGCTGTTGCGGCGACGCGAAAACCAGCTCACCCCGGCGGCGGCGGCCATGGTGCCGGACATCGCGGACTTGGCCGCGCAGCTTACGGCGCTTCCGGGATGCGAGCTCGCCAGGATGTCGGGCAGCGGCGCCAGTTGCTTCGGCCTGTTCACCCATGAGGCCCAGGCCCGGGACGGGGCGGGGCGGCTTGACCGCGGCCATCCCGGCTGGTGGGCGGCGTCGGCGCGGTTGACCGAAGGCCGCGGCGGACTTACATCAATTTAAAACCTGGCATCGGTTTAAAACCTGGCATCGGTTTAAAACCTGGTGGTGTTGCGGGGACCGAAGTTTGCGCGTAGTCTCGCGCCGCGCAATTCCTTGGGGCGTAGCCAAGTGGTAAGGCAACGGGTTTTGATCCCGTGATCCCAGGTTCGAGTCCTGGCGCCCCAGCCAATCCTATATTGTAACTCATTTGATTCCTTGAGCTTCCCGCCGAAATATTGGAAATAGTGATTATTTTTCAAAAAATTCCGTCGCCTGCTGGTGGCGCGGAATGCGGCTGCGCCAAGAACTAGAGTCTGTTTGTTCGAGAATGACTCGGTGGGGTGTCAGATCGCCGGGCGGCAATGCTCGTCGATGGCGCCTAAGAAAATTTCGGCGAAGTCGCGGAGCTTCGCCTGGCCGACGCCATGGATGCCGGAGAACGAGTCTTTCGTCCGCGGTGCGTGCCTGGCCATGTCGATCAGCGATTTGTCGGAAAAGATCACATAGGCCGGCACGGCGCGTTGGCGCGCCAGGCTCAGCCGCAACTCCTTGAGCCGGGCGAACAGGGCGGTCTCATCAGCCGTGAGGTCGGTGTGCTCCGCTGCGGACGCGGGCCCGGCGCGTGGCGACGACCGCGTCTGGCCCTTCGGCACAAGGTCTTGGCGGTAAAAGAAATTCGCTTCGCCGCCGAGCAGCCCCTGTCCCCTTTCGGTGATCGAAAGGCCGCCATAGCCGTTGATATCGAGGCGCAGGAAGCCCGCGGCGACAAGTTGCCGGATTAACGTCTGCCATTGCGGTTTTTTTCTGGCTGCGCCGAGGCCGTAGGTCGGAAGCCGGTGGTGGCCGAATTGCCGGATTTTCTCGGTGTCGGCGCCACGCAGAACGTCGATGATATGCGCCGCGCCAAATCTTTGACCGGTGCGATCAACCGCGGAGAGAATTTGTTGTCCCTCCTCCGTGCCGTCGGTCATTTCCATCGGGTTGAGGCAGATATCGCAATTGCCGCAAGGCTCGACCATATCTCCGAAATAGGCGAGCAGCGCCTGGCGGCGGCATTCCGGAGATTCGCAATAGCCGATGAGCGCGTCCAGGCGTTTATGCTCACGGCGTTTTCGGTCGCTGTCGGACTCCTCCTGCTCGATAAACACCCGGCGCATGCGAATGTCGTCGAGCCCATAGAGCATATGCGCCTTTGCCGGTTCACCGTCGCGCCCGGCGCGCCCGATCTCCTGATAATAGGCCTCGACCCCGGCGGGCATGTCGGTGTGGAAGACGAACCGCACATCCGGCTTATCGATCCCCATGCCGAAGGCGATGGTGGCCACGATAATCGTTCCAGGCTGGGTCATGAACGCATTCTGGTTCGCCTGGCGCTCGGTCTGGTCCATACCGGCATGATAGGGCAGGGCGGCGAAGCCGTTCTCGGCGAGATAAGCGGCGGCATCCTCGGTTTTCTTGCGCGACAGGCAATAGACAATGCCGCATTCGCCTGCATGGTCGTGCAGAAAATCCAGGAGCTGCCTTTTCCACTGCCTCTTCGCCTCGACGCCAAGCGAGATATTCGGCCGGTCGAAGCCTTGGACGAATATCTCGCCATCGCCGGAGAACAGCTTGGCTTTGATATCCCGGCGCGTGGCCTCGTCGGCGGTGGCGGTGAGGGCGGCGAGAGGAACGTCGGGAAAAATCTGGCCGAGCCGCGCGAGATCGGCATATTCGGGCCTGAACGCGGGACCCCATTGGGAGATGCAATGGGCTTCGTCGACCGCGATCAAGCTCAAATCGAGTTTGCCAAGGGCGGCCAGCATAGGCGCCCCCATCAGCCGCTCCGGGGCCATATAGAGGAGCCGAATTTCGCCCGCCTGCACCCGCCGCCAGGTCTCGATATTTTCGGCCCGCGAATGGGACGAGTTGATGGCGGCCGCGGCGACCCCCGCCAAGGTTAGCGCCGAGACCTGATCGCGCATCAAGGCGACCAGTGGCGAGACGACAATGGTCAGTCCGCCCATAACCAGCGACGGCACTTGATAGCAGAGAGATTTGCCGGCCCCCGTCGGCATCACCATCAGCACGTTACGGCCGGCGAGAATGGCATCGACGACCGCTTCCTGGCCCGGCCGGAAGCTGTCGAAACCGAAGATTTCTCTTAGGGTCTCAGCCTTCCTCTTATTGCGGTCTTGAGTTGCGCGGATAGGCATGAACGGAAGGCGTGATCCTGGCCAATTGGCAGACCCAGGTTGGGGAACCAGTATATATCCCCTTGGTGTCGTGTACCATCGCCATGAATTTGAAGCTTCTCCGGGTGATGTCGGACCCGGGTGCGGTTGCCGCGGTGATCGGCGAGAAGGCGCACTCGGGTGCGGCTATTGGCGCCGATCCGGGTCCGGTCTCGAGCCGGCTGTGGAGCGAACTCCACCGCCGTGGCCTACTGGATGCGCACAGTTCCCGTGGTCAGGCCCAGCTCGCCAATCTCATTTTGTTGACATAATGGTTCCAGGCTTTGTCCTGGGAACGCTGTTTCAGGATCTGGGGCGTGATCTTCTTGGAGTCCTCAATGGTCAGGTAGGTCGGCGTCCCCATTTGCTGGGCGGTCAGGGTTGTCCAGCAGGATTCCTCCAGGAACAGTGTCAGGATCAGCGCTTCGTGGAGGTCCTTGCCGACGACGATGACGCCGTGGCCTTGCTGCATGATGGCGCGGTTGTCGCCCAATTGGCGCGCCATTTCCCTTGCCCGGTCCTTGGACTTGGTCTGGCCCGGGCTGGTGTAGCGCACGATCTTGCCATGGAAGGGGGCGCCGTAATGGTGCACCGGTACGAAGTCTTCCGTGACACAACTGAATGCGGTCACATGGGGCGGATGGCAATGGATGATCGCATTGACATCGGGCCGGGCTTGGTAGATCGCCGGGTGGGCCTTCCAGTGGTCAGACCCGCCGGAGATCGAATAGGTTTCCAGGTTTTCCGTGGTCACAAGGGTGGGGCTGGTCACCGGGATTGCCATCATTTCGTCGGGGCCGGTGCGGCAAGAGACGTTGAAGGCGCCTTCCGAGACCCCCTCATGAACCAGGAGCCGGCAGGCGAGGACAAAGTCTTTCTTCAACTCGTCGAGATCCAGTCTAATCGGATCAAGGGCAATGACATCTGCTGGCATGATAAAGTCCTTTCTTCGGTCAGGTCCGGACCCTAGTTGTGGGCCAATTGCCCGCGCAGCAACTGGCCGGGATAGGCGCCGGAATGTGAATTGTTGCGCATCAGGACCTCGCCATTGACGATGGTGGTCCTGATGCCGGCCGATTTCTGCTTGATGCGTGGCGCGCCTCCGGGCAAATCGTGGAAACCTAT
>JAZFWG010000260.1:0-4822 GCA_036448135.1 Alphaproteobacteria bacterium | reverse complement strand
GGTGACACCTTGGCCCGGCTTTCCTCCAGCGACTGAATCAGAAAGGCGTCCCGGCCGGGCAAACGCACACTGGCATGGCCTGAGTAATTGAGGATCTGTTCCCGGTGTAACAGCCGGGTCAGCGCCGCCAACTGGCCGCGAAGGGACATGAATTCGGCATTAAACCCGACTTGTTCCACAATGGTCATGGTCTCTCCCGATAGGCCCCGTTCTAATGGCCCGCGTCTTCCAGATTCTTCTTCATGTGGCGCAGCACCTGGCGAACCTTTTCGATTTCCTTGGCGGTCACGCCGGTTGCGGCCATTTCATTGGTCTCCATCGCGAAGGGCAACAGCTTGGGCCTGAGCGAGTGGCCGAGATCGGTGAGATAGATGTTGACCTTGCGCCGGTCGGTGGTGTTGCGGACGCGCTTGACATAGCCCCGCTTCTCCATGCCGTTAAGCGCGGTGACGGTGGTGGGCTCCATCATGCCGACACGCTGCGACAACTCCCGCTGGGTCAGCCCGTCCTCTTCCCACAGGGCGCGGAGGAAATACCACTGGCCGATGGTCACCCCATGGGCGGCGATGCGGGTCTGCAGAACCCTGGAAAAGGCGCGGTGGATGTCGCGAAACAGATAGCCGAGGCTGTTTTCCGGCAGGAATTCCAGCCTGTCCCCATCGCTCGTAGCCGCCGGGGCGCCAACATCACTCGATTTTGCCATTTTTGGGTACCCTCTTTACTTGCCCCAAAGACATGTCCTGACCGAAATTGCTTGTGCCGCACACCACCGCCGCTGAAGGTGTCCTCGGCTGTAAAAGCCTAGCAAAACAGCACGCAACCCGGCCCAAATGACACGATTTCAGGGTAACGCCGCAGCCCAAGCCCAGGGATTGTAAGCAGGGACAGTTAGAAGTCAAAGTTATTTTGGCGTCACCGGCCCTTCCCCAATCGCGCCAGACGCTCGCCGGCGTCGGGCCGCTTGCATCGGCCCCTGGCCCGCTATAGGAAAGGTGGTGAAATCGGCGGACGTGGCCGGAACTCGCCGGGATGATGGCCGTGGATGAAATCAAGCAAGCGATCCGCACCAAAGCGCAAGAGCTGGGCTTCGACGCCATCGGCTTCGCCCCGCCGGATCTCGACGCCGGCGCCGGGGGCGATTTTTCACGCTATCTCGATGCCGGTAACCACGGCGACATGGATTGGCTGGCCCGGCGTGCCGAATGGCGCCGGGCGCCCAAGCGCCTCTGGCCCGAGGCCAAGAGCATCATTGTCCTGGGCCTTAATTACGGCCCGGGCCACGACCCCCTGGAAATCCTCCGCCATCCGGGCCTCGGCGCGGTATCGGTCTATGCCCAGGGCCGCGATTATCACCATGTGGCCAAGAAGAAGTTGCGCGTACTCGGCCGCTGGCTGGCCGACACCCGGGGCTGCGAGATCAAGCTGTTCGTCGACACCGCGCCGGTGATGGAAAAGCCCCTGGCCATGAGCGCCGGCATCGGCTGGCAGGGCAAGCACACCAATCTGGTGTCGCGCGAATTCGGCTCATGGCTCTTTCTTGGCGAGATTTTCACCACCTTGGAGATCGCCCCCGACGGGCCAGAGGATGACCATTGCGGCTCATGCCGGCGTTGCATCGAGGCCTGCCCCACCAATGCCTTCCCGGCGCCCTACCGCATCGATGCCCGGCGCTGCATCTCGTACCTCACCATCGAGCACAAGGGCCACATCCCGGCCGAGTTCCGCGCTCCCATGGCCAACCGCATCTATGGCTGCGACGATTGCCTGGCGGTGTGCCCGTGGAACAAATACGCCGCCCGCACCCAAGAATTCGCCTTCACGCCCAGGGACACCCTGACGGCACCGCTTCTCGCCGAATTGGCCACCCTCGATGACGCCCAATTCCGCCAGATGTTTTCCGGCTCGGCCATCAAGCGCCTCGGCCGCGACCGTTTCGTCCGCAATGTCCTCATCGCGCTGGGCAATTCGGGGGACCGCGGCCAAGTTCCGGTGATCGAGGCCCGGCTTGGCGATCCATCGCCCCTGGTGCGCGCCATGGCGGTGTGGGCACTGGGCGAGCTTGTGGACGGACCCGGCTTCGACCGGCTGCGCGCCCGTTATGGGGCGGAAGAGGACGACCCCGCCGTCGCCGCCGAATGGCGCGCCCGGGCCCCGGTCGCGGCGTGACCGCCGGGCCGGCTTCGATATCCCGCACATGAAAGTCTCAGCCTTCGATTTCGATCTCGACCGCGCCTTGATCGCCGCCCACCCCGCCGAGCCGAGAGATTCGGCCCGGCTTTTGGAGGTCGGCGATGTTTTGCGCGACCGCGGCGTGCGCGATCTGCCCGAGCTGCTGGCCCCGGGCGACGTTCTGGTGGTCAACGACACCAAGGTGATCCCGGCGCGGCTCCGTGGGCGGCGCGGCAAAGCCGGGGTCGAACTGACGCTGCACAAGCAAGACGCCCCCGGGCGCTGGCGCGCCTTCGCCAAGGGGGCGCGCAAGCTCATCCCCGGTGACCGCATCGATTTCGCTGTGGATTTCTGGGCCGATGTCGCCGCAAAGGGCGCCGAAGGCGAGGTCACGGTGGCCTTCAACCTTGAAGGCGGCGCCCTAAGTGACGCCCTCGACCGCCATGGCTTGACGCCATTGCCGCCCTATATCAAGCGCGACCGCGCCCGCGCCGCAATTGAGGATTGCCGTGACCGTGGCGATTACCAGACCATGTTCGCCAAGTTCGAGGGCGCGGTGGCGGCGCCCACCGCCGGCTTTCATTTCACCCCGGACCTGGTCGCGGCGCTTAACGCCGCCGGCGTCACCATCCAAGCCATTACCCTTCATGTCGGCGCCGGCACCTTTTTGCCGGTGAAGACCGCTGATACCTCCGACCACAAGATGCACTGTGAGACCGGCGCGATTACGCCGGAGGCCGCCGATGCGATAAACCGGGCCCGGGCCCAAGGCGGGCGCATCGTCGCCGTCGGCTCGACGGCGTTGCGGGTGCTTGAGGCCGCCGCCGACGATGGCGGCCGCATCAGCCCCTTCGCGGGCGAGACCGATTTGTTCATCACGCCTGGGTACCGCTTCCGGGCGATCGATCTCATGCTCACCAATTTCCATCTGCCGCGCTCGACGCTGTTCA
Organism: Alphaproteobacteria bacterium; assembly: GCA_036448135.1. Lineage (GTDB taxonomy): Bacteria > Pseudomonadota > Alphaproteobacteria > SMXQ01 > SMXQ01 > JAZFWG01. Next base: position 1,703 of record JAZFWG010000260.1, on the reverse strand, counting down.
TGCTGGTCTGCGCCTTTTCGGGGACCGCGCGCATGTTTGCCGCCTATGACCACGCCAAGCAGGCGCGCTACCGGTTCTATTCCTTCGGTGATTGCTGCTTGCTTCATCCCGCCAAGGCGGCCGCGCCGTGAGCGCCAAGCCCTTCGCGTTTGAGGTCCTGGCGCAATGTGGCGAGGCGCGCCGGGGCCGCATCCACACCGCCCACGGCACCGTCGAGACCCCGGCCTTCATGCCGGTGGGGACCCAAGGGACGGTGAAGGCGATGACGCCGGAAGCGGTGGCGGCGGCGGGCGCCGAGATTGTGCTCGCCAACACCTACCATCTGATGCTGCGGCCCGGCGCCGATGTCATCGAGGCCATCGGCGGCTTGCATCAATTCATGAACTGGCCGGGCCCGTTGCTCACCGATTCCGGCGGCTTCCAGGTGTTTTCCCTGGCCAAGCTGCGCAACATCGACGACGACGGGGTTTCGTTCCAGTCCCATCTTGACGGCAATGCGCTGCGCCTCACGCCCGAGCGCGCCATCGAGGTCCAGAGCCAACTCGGCCCCGACATCACCATGGTGCTGGACGAATGCACCCCCTACCCCGCCACCCAGGCCGAAGCCGAGACATCCATGATCCGGTCCATGGCCTGGGCCGAGCGTTGCAAACGGGCCTTTGTGCCCAAGCCTGGCCATGGCCTTTTCGGCATCGTCCAGGGCGGGGTCCATGGTGAGCTGCGCCAGTCCTCGGCCACGATGCTCACCGACATCGGTTTCGACGGCTATGCCATCGGCGGGCTTGGCGTCGGCGAGGGCCAGGAGCTGTTGTTTTCCACCTTGGACGCGACGGTCCCCCACCTGCCCGGCGCAAGGCCACGTTACGTCATGGGGGTTGGCTTGGCCGCCGACATCATCGGCGCGGTAGCCCGCGGCGCCGATATGTTCGACTGCGTGGTGCCGACGCGCTCGGGCCGCACCGGCAAGGCCTTTACCCGCCGCGGCGAGGTCAATATCCGCAATACCCGGCACAAATCCGATCCACGCCCACTGGACGGGGCCTGCGCGTGTCCGGCATGTAAGGGCTATTCCCGCGCCTATCTCCACCATCTCCACAAAGCCGGCGAGATGCTGGGCGGCATGCTGTTGAGTTGGCACAATGTCCAGTTCTATCAGGATTTAATGGCCGATCTCCGGGGCGCCATCGATACCGGCACCCTGGACGCGTTCGCCGGCAGCTTCGCCGCCACTGCCGCCGCGGGCGATATTCCAGAACTATGACCGCCTTGCCGCCAGTGTCTCAGTTTGAAAACCTACTGCATTGGCCCAACCGCAGACATTGGCGCGGGGTCATTGGCACGTCTGCTCCTGAGCCCAAGCGGACATGTTCTTAACAACGGAATGATCGCCCCTAGGGCCTGTTAACCTGATGATCGCGTCAAACCAGAAGCAAACCTACCTCTGGTCATAAGCGGTAAAGCTACACAATTTTTGGGATTTCAATCTCACCACGGCTAACAAGAACCGAACTGCCGCTGATCCGAATTGCGGAGACAACGTTCTCAGAAAGCTCCGCCTCGATATCTATACGGCTTGGGCGACCCATTTCTACCCCTTGAGCCACTGACCAATGAACCGTCCCGGTTTCGCCGGGCTCGAGCGGTGCAAGATACCCGGCTAACGCCGTAGCAGCACTCCCCGTGGCAGGGTCTTCGTCGATTCC
>JAZFWG010000259.1:0-3806 GCA_036448135.1 Alphaproteobacteria bacterium | reverse complement strand
GGGCGGCGCGGTCGTGACCAACGACGACGCCGTCGCCGGCGCGCTCCGCCGCATCAAGGACTTCGGCCGCACCAGCGGTGGCGCCGACATTCACGATTCCCTCGGTTTCAACTTTAAATTCACCGATTTCCAGGCGGTTATCGGCATCGAGCAGATGAAGAAGCTGCCATGGCGGTTGCAACGAAAAAAAGAGATCTGGCAGCGCTACCGAAAGCAATTGGACGGAATTGACGCCATCGAATGGATCGAGACCGATACCGGCCGGGTGGCGCCGTGGTTTATCGATGTCTTCGTTGCCGAGCGCGATGAACTCAGCCGCCATCTTCGGGACGGCGGCATCGGCTCAAGGCCAATCTATCCGCCGGTCCACGCCCAAAAGGCCATCGGCCTTGGGCATCTCTCTTTTCCGGTGACCGATCATTACGCGGCAAGAGGGTTATGGTTGCCTTCTTCCACCCGGCTTGGAGATGGGGATGTCGACCGTGTCTGCCAAGCCATCGGCGCGTTCTATCGGTGAAGTTGGGTATCGACATGATCAAAGTCCATCTTGGCTGTGGCAAACGGTTCATCCCCCGGTTCATCATCATCGAACGGTTTATGATTTCGCGAATCTCGAACAGGTTTTGATTGCCGCCGGGTTCAAAGATGTGCGCCGATATGACTGGCGCCAGACCGAACACAAGGATTACGATGATTTCTCTCAGGCCTATATTCCGCATATGGATAAGGAAAACGGCATCTTGATCAGTCTCAATGTCGAAGCAACAAAATGAAACCATGACCTAGAGTCTGATCTTGATCAACCAAGCCCAAAGAATTTCCCTGCTGATTCCGGCGCGAAACGAGTATGAGGCTCTGCCCCATATGCTGGAGGATCTGCCCAAGGACCTCGCCCACGAAATCATCGTCGTCGATGGCCATTCCGACGACGGCACGACGGTGCTTGCCCGCAATGCGGGGTGCAAGGTCGTGATCCAGGAGGGGCGTGGCTATGGCATGGGGGTGATCAGTGGCATCAAGGCGGCGGAAGGCGATCTTCTGTGCTTCATGGATGCCGACGGCTCCTACGATCCCGAAGCGCTGCCACGGCTGCTCGAGTTGATTGACCAGGGTTACGACATGGCCTTCTGTTCACGTTACCTGCCCGGCGCCGGCAGTGACGACGACACGTTCGTTCGCAAGCTCGGCAATAAGTTCTTCACCTCGTTGGCGCGGGTGATGTTCAAGATTCAGCTCACCGACTCGCTGTTTTTCTATGCCCTGGGCAAGAAAGAGGTGTTCGAGGCGCTGGGACTGACGGCCCGGGGGTTCGCCATCTGTGTCGAGATCCCCATCAAGCTGCAAAAGGCGGGGTACAAATATACCGAGATTCCATCGAAAGAACGGCCCCGGTTTGCCGGCCGGTCCAAGGTCAATGCCATATGGGATGGCCTGATGATCCTGGCGACGATGATCGGGTTGAAGTTGAAAGGGTACTAAGGTGGGTGCCCATAAAGGGTTGTTGCGCTAACGGCGCACCGGCCAATTCCTCCGGCGGCACATATCGCCCATGTCCAACACATCGTCCAACACATCGTCCAACACATCGTCCAACACATCAAAACGCCAAACCATTCTGTTGGCCGTGGTTTTCGGTGCCATCGGCTTCATAGCGCCGTTTGCCAGCAACGGCACCGTGGTGCTTTTGCTACTCGGCGTCCTTGCCGTGCCGGTTTTGGCTCGTGCCGAGGCCCTGCGGTGGCGCTTCCTCGACCCGTTGCTGGTCACCGGTCTCGCGGTTCTGGTGGCATGGTCGATGGTCAGCACCCTGTGGGCGCCGGGGCCGAGCTTCACCTCTTCGCTTCGCACCGCCGGCGTCATCCTCGCCGGGTTGTTGTTGGTGAAGACGGCGTGGCATCTTGATGCGAACGCGCGGCGTGTGGCGCGAATCGCGGTGATGGCGGGCATCCTCGCCGCCATGCTTTTTTTCGCCATCGAATTGGCCACGACCGCCTCCATCACCCGCATGCTGAGGGGCATCGCATTGGCGGATTTCCGTGTGCCCGACGGCTTCAATCCGGTGTCCCGTGGAACCGCGGTACTGGCGCTGTTGCTGTGGCCAGCCGTGGCCGGGATTTGGCGGGTATGGGGCAAACCGGCGTGGAGCATCATGACCATCGCCGCCGCCGCGACCATCGCCTTGCTGTTGCCGATGCTGGCGGGCTTCCTCGCCATCTCCGTCGGCGCCGTGACATTTGCCCTCGCCTATCGCTTCCGGCGCGCCACCCTGGCGGTGATGGCGGCTGCTTTCGTCGCCTACGCCGTGGCCGCGCCGGTCCTTTCCACCACCGTTCTCGGTCCGGAGCTCTTGTCAAAGGTGAAGACCGGGATACCGTTATCCTGGGAGCATCGCTTGGGGATATGGCGTCATGTGGCCGGCAAGGCGCTTGAGCGGCCCTGGCGGGGACATGGTTTCGATGCGTCGCGCTACCTCGGACGGGAGGGCGAAACCGTCAAGGCTCTCAAGGGACGCACCCGGCTTGAGGCCCTGCCGCTCCATCCCCACAACGCCGCCCTTCAGCTGTGGCTGGAGCTCGGCATCATCGGCATTGCTGCGTTCTTGCTGATTTTCGCCGGTATCGTTCGCACCATCTGGAGCCATGGCGGGCATGCAATCCTCGGCGCCGCGGCCACTGCAAGCCTGGCCAGTTACCTGACGGTGGCCTTGCTCAGCTTCGGGGTGTGGCAATCCTGGTGGCATGCCACCGCCTGGCTTGGCGCCGGCGCCCTTGTCCTCTATGGCCGCCATCCCTTGATACCGAGGCAGTCCGAAGATCGTGACTCCGGGCCCGGGAAAACCGCCGCCTGATCGCGGGCATGGCCGAGACTTCTATCAAGCTTTTGATATTTAAGTGAATATCAGATATCGGTTTTCACTGCCTAGCGCTATTCCGCCGGCTAGCAGGGAATTTGTAAAGCCCTTGTTAAGGATCAACTGCTAACCTCAAGGGTGGAAGGATAGTGTTATGGAAGCTTTTGACTTTTTGCAATACATGTCCGACCAGGACATGGCTATCTTGGGGCTGCAGGATGTGGCCTATGTCAAGCCTGTGGTTGTCGACGGCCAAGACGCTTTCTCGATTCATGCGGCGGATGGCACCACCATCGCCATCATGGCCGATCGTGAGGTTGCGGTCGCTACGATTCGTCAGCACGATCTGGAGCCGGTCAGCGTTCACTAGGCCAATAGGCGGCGGTCCTTCCATCCCTACCGTCACCAACTCCTTCGACGACCCCCCCGAAGAAATGTGACCCGGTATTAAGCCCCGCAAATATGGGGTGTTGGCACGGATGCCCCTGCCCATCCGAGGGCACGGTTCATTCGGTGTGGAAGCTGTGGTTTGGCGGCGGCTTTCGGGGCCCCAATGGCGCCCACCCGCCACCGGATAGGGAAAATTCCGGAAGGCGGCGGTGAGCTTAGGCGGCGTGCTTGGCGGGTGGATCGATCAGCAAGCTATAAAGGCTTTCGGCGCTATCGCAGCCACGAAGCTTCTCGCATTTATTGGTGTCCCTCAAAAGCCGTGAGACCCGCGCCAGTGCCTTGAGATGGTCGGCGCCGGCGGATTCCGCGGCCAGCAACAGGAAAATCAGATCCACCGGTTGATCGTCGATGGCGTCGAAATCAATCGGCCGTTCAAGGCGGCCAAACAAACCGTAGATTCGCTTGAGGCCGGGAAGCTTGCCATGGGGTATGGCGACGCCGGAACCAATGCCGGTGGTTCCCAGCCTTTCGCGATCGAGAAGGGTTTCGAAGATGGTCTGTTCAT
>JAZFWG010000258.1:0-9568 GCA_036448135.1 Alphaproteobacteria bacterium | reverse complement strand
GTGGCCGGCCGCATGCCGGGCCACATGAACGTGTTGCTGGCCGAGGCCAACGTGCCCTACGACGAGGTGTTCGAGCTCGAGGAGATCAACAGCGAGTTCGCCGCCGCCGACGTCGCCTTCGTCATCGGCGCCAATGACGTCACCAACCCGGTGGCCAAGACCGACCCGGAGAGCCCGATCTACGGCATGCCGGTGCTCGACGTGGAAAACGCCAAAACGGTGTTGTTCGTCAAGCGCTCCCTGTCGCCGGGCTATGCCGGGGTCGACAACGAGCTGTTCTACCGCGACAACACCATGATGCTGTTCGGCGACGCCAAGAAAATGTGCGAAGGCATCATCAAGGCGATGAACTGACGCATAACAAAACGCCACGGCGATTTGCCGCGGCGGTATCTGGAAAATAGGCTGGGGTTGGGCCGGATTGGCCCGGGAGCGAGGGACTTGGTGCGCTAGTAGCCCTCGCGCTCCATGCGTTTTCTCATCAATTTGCGGTGGCGGCGGACCGCCTCGGCCTTCTCGCGGGCACGGCGCTCGGACGGTTTTTCGTAGCTGCGGCGCATCTTCATTTCGCGATAGATGCCCTCGCGCTGCATTTTCTTCTTCAATGCGCGCAAGGCTTGGTCGACGTTGTTATCCTTGACGTGAACTTGCAATGCTATCCGTCCTTCTTTCCACCGAAATCCTGCCAAAATGGGCAGGGACCGGGGTTCTATCACAGCAGCCCCGGCTTGTGAAGGGCTCAAGGTGAGCACCATGGAACCCCACCATAGCCCCCAGACCGTTTAGGGTTCGTTATCATCCCTAAACCGGGGCTAAGAAATTCCACCCGGCGGGTCTTAAGGTTTTTGACCTTGGGGCCGGGGACCCTCATATTAGGGCCATGGCTATCCTTTCCATCGCCCGCATGGGCCACCCGGTGCTGCGCCGGTGCGCCGAGGAGGTTCTGGACCCCTCAGCGCCCGAAATACGCGAACTCGTCGCCGACATGATCGAGACCATGGAGGACGCCGACGGCGCCGGGCTGGCGGCGCCCCAGGTCCTCATCTCCAAGCGGGTGGTGATCTTCCATGTGCCCAAGGACGCCTCCGCCGGGCCCGGGGAGGCCGATGTTCCCGAGGGTGAAGAGGTTGACGATGACGGCGAAAGCGGCGAGATTTTGGTGCTGATCAACCCGGTGGTCGAGCCCATGGGCGAGGACATCGATTTCGGATGGGAAGGGTGCCTTTCGGTGCCGGATATGCGCGGCGTGGTGCCGCGCCACCGCACCATCCGTTACCGCGGCGTCACCCCCGAAGGCGAGGATATCGACCGCACCGTCAGCGGATTTCAGGCCCGGGTGGTGCAGCACGAGGTCGACCATCTCGACGGCATCCTTTACCCCATGCGCATGCCCGATCTGTCCCTGTTGGGCTATGTCGAGGAATTGGACCGCTACGGGCTTGGAGAGGAAACCCAACCAGAGGCCGACGCGGAGGAGGAGGCCGTTCTCTAAAGGATAGGGCCATGGCGAAGGATCAAGACAAGGAGTTGGAGGCAAGGCGGCGGAAGATCGTGGCGGCGATGCTGTCCCATGTGCCGTTGGATGGCTGGACCGAAAAGGCGCTCCATGCCGGTGCCCGGGATGCGGGGCTCACGCCCGGCGACGCCGACGCAGCCTTTCCCGGCGCCATGGCGGAGGTGGCGGAATATTTCAGCACCGACGCCGATAACCGCATGACCGCCGCCCTGACGCGGCGCTCGTTGCAAAAATTGAAGATCCGCGAACGCATTGCGCTGGCGGTGCGCTTGCGTCTTGAGCAAAACGCGCACCTCAAGGAGGCGTTGCGCCATCTTCTCGGCTTCCTCGCGCTGCCCCAGAACGCCGCCTTGGCGCTTGAGTGCATGTACCGCACCGTCGATGCCATGTGGCGCGGCATCGGCGACACCTCGACGGATTTCAACTTCTACACCAAGCGCGCGCTGCTCGCCGGCGTGGTCGGGGCGACGGTGCTCTACTGGCTCGACGACCAATCGCCCGACAGCGAGGACAGCTTCACCTTTCTCGACCGCCGCATCGAAGACATCATTTCGCTGCAAGCAGGCGGCGACAAGCTCAAGGCCCGGGCCCGGGAATTGGCCTGCGAACTGGGCGACCCCTTCCATCTGTTCCGCGGCGACCAAGACCGGCCCAAATAAAACCGGCCCTAGGGCAGCTGGGCGGGGGCGCTATCTGCGTGACGCCTTGCCGTCGGCACCGATGCGAACCCCGTAATCCCGTTCCGCCGCCGCAAGCGTCACATAGCCACGGTCGAGATCGTGCTGGATGGCTTCTATGTCACGCGCCTCCGGTGGACCGTAACCGCCGCCGCCGCCGGTTTCCAGATAGACCATATCGCCGGGCTCGAGGGCATAGCCCTTGACCTTGGAAATGACCTCGCTTTCCCCCGTGGCAGCCTTGACGACCGTGACCCGGCCGGACAGCGCCGCCTTGCCGCCGGTGACGCCCCAGGGTTGGTACTTGGTGCGGTCGAGATTGGTATGGAGGAAACAGGGGGAGGTAATTTGATAGACCTTGCGGAAACCGAGACCACCCCGGAAACGGCCGGCGCCGGCGGAATCCTCGCGCAAGGAAAGTGATTCGATGCGGAACGGCAGGAGGGTTTCCTGCAGCTCGATGGGAATCAGACGGGTATCGCCATGGGCCATGGTGCGGAAGGGGCCGGCGCCATCATGGCGGGCACAGGCGCCCCAGCCGCCATGACCGCTGTCATGGCCATCGAAGCGTTCGCCGGTATCGGGCCAGGTGCCGTAGATGTGGAAGCCGGAATGGGTGCCAAAATGCCCGCCGGTGACACGGTCGGGCATCGCCATCTCGAGGGTGCGGATCACCGCATCGATGACGGTGGGAAACGGGGTGGAGTAATTCCCCATCGGTGCGCCCGGTGAAGCGCTGAGGATCTTTCCTGGCGGCAGGATCAGCTTGAGCGGGCGGAAGATGCCCTCGTTGGCGGGCTCGTCCGGCATCACCAGGTACTTGAAGGCGACCCGGGCCGTGGTCACGCCGCCGCCGTAATATCCCGAATTGATGCAGCCCGGCACCTCATCGGCGATGCCGGAATAGTCCACGGTCATCTCGTCACCGGCGATGACGATCCTGACCCGGATGGGAAGCACGTCGTCGTGATCGCCATCATTGTCGAGGAAGGTTTCAGTTTGGTATTCGCCGTCGGGCATGGCCTGGATATGGGCGCGGGCGGCGGCTTCGCCCTGGTCCAGGATGGTCCGGGTGGCGAAGAGGAAGGTATCAACACCATATTTGTGGGCGAGTTCCATAGTCTGATCGCGGCCGAGCAGGCAACCGGCGAGCTGGGCGGAGATGTCTCCCATCACCTCGACCGGAAGCCGGGTGTTGTTTTCGATGATGCGGTAGACCTCCTCGACCGGCTCGCCCTTCGACCACAGCTTGATCGAGCGCAGTTGGAGCCCCTCCATGAAGATATCGCTGGACTTGGGCGTCGAGCCGCCGATGTCGATCCAGTGCACATTGATGGCGAAGAACCCGATGAGGGTGCCGCCATCCGGGCCGGTGCGGATCGGTGTGTACATCACCGTGTTGTTGAGGTGCTGGCCCTGCACGGCGGCGTGGTTGCACACCACCACGTCGCCCTGGTGGAGCCGCTCACATCCGTAGACCTTAAGGCCGTCGCGCACCGCGGTGCCGACGGAATCGGCGACGAAGGGCGGCATGCCGCCGGTGGACTGGGCGACGAGTTGGCCCTCGGCATTGACCAGGCCGACGGCGAAGTCCTTGTATTCATAGATATAGGGGCTGAACGCGGTGCGCGTGATGTTGGCGTCGATCTGATCGGTGATCGAGATGATGCCGTAGCGGATCACCTCCAAGGTGATGGGATCGATCCCTGTACTGTCGGTCGGTATGTAGGCGGGTTTATCCATCATGGCCGGCCCCGGGCCACACCGCAGGAGATGCGGATTTCGCCCAACTCGCCGATCTCGAAGCGGTCGCCCGGCCAGATCAGGGTGGTGGAGCCGTATTCCTCTATCACCGCCGGGCCTTCGCCATGGAAACCGGGCGCGAGGGTAGTGCGCTCGAAGATTTGCGTCTCGACCGGCCCCTCGGTTGCCCGGAAATAGACCGGTCGCGGTGCCGGCGATGGCGCGCCGGCTCGGCCACGGGGCAAGCGCGCGATGTCCGGACGCTCGAGCTTGGCGAAGGCGGACAGATGCAGCGCCTGGAACTCCGCCGGCGCCCCGGCTTCGGCATGGCCGTAGCGGCGCTTGTAATCGTCTTCGAACGCCGCCCTCAGCGCATCGGTGTCCTTGAGGCCCGACACCGGCACCCGAATGTTGTGGCGCTGGCCCTGAAACCGCATTTCCGCGTCGCGTTGGAAGTGGACCTCCCTGGCGCCGAACTCATTGGCGAGTGCCTTGGCCGCTGCGGCCTCCATGGTGGCGAAGGCGACCTGAAGCGCCGCGACGGAACTTTCATTTAGGACGCCGACGAAGGTTTCCGAGCTGTCGATGCGGGCATCGGCCAGCAGCATGCCGGTGGCGGAGAAGTTGCCTGGTTCCGGCGGCACCACCACTGTCGGGATCGAAAGCTCGCGGGCCAGCGCGGCGCTATGGAGCGGCCCGCCGCCGCCATAGCTGAACAACACGAAATCGCGCGGATCGAGGCCGCGTTCGACCGAGACCCGCCGGATGGCGCCTGCCATCAGCACCGTGGCGATGGAGAGGATGCCGTCGGCCATGCGGACCAGGCCATCCTCTCCGGAATAGCCCAGCGGCGCCGCGATCTTGTCGGCGATGGCCCGGCGTGCCCCTTCGACGTCGAGGTCGATCTCGCCGCCGAGAAAGCGCTTGGGATTGAGCCGGCCTAGCACCAGGTTGGCGTCGGTCACCGTGGGCTCAACCCCGCCGCGTCCGTAGCACACCGGCCCCGGGGTCGAGCCCGCGCTTCGCGGCCCCACATGGAGCCGGTTTTGCGTGTCGAGCCAGGCGATGGAGCCGCCGCCGGAGCCGACCTCGACGATATCGATCACCGGCGATTTGATCGGGAAGCCCTTGACGTAGCCGTTGACGTATTAGACCGCCTCTACCGAGAACCGGCCGCCTTCAACCAGCGCGCATTTGGTGGTGGTGCCGCCCATGTCGAAGGCCACCAGGTTGTTGTCGCCGAGGGCCTGACCGTAGGTGCCGGCGCCGATGCAGCCGCCGATGGGCCCCGATTCGACCAGTCCGATGGGCTGGCGGCAGGTCCGCGATACCGACAACAAACCCCCGTTCGAGCCCATCATGAACAGCGACCCGGCGAAGCCGTGACCGGTGAGCTCGGTTTGCAGGCGCTTGACATAGGTGCTGACCTGGGGCCCGACGAAAGCGTTGGCGCAGACCGTCGACGTGCGCTCGTATTCGTACCACTCCTTGGAGAGTTCGGTGCTGCAGGTGATGTAAGCATCGGGAAGGTGATGTTTTAGGACCCGCACCGCGTCCTCTTCGTGGCGGGGGTCAAGGTACGAATTCATGAAGAAAACCGCGACCGCCTCGATGCCGAGCTCTGCCAGCTTGTCCGCCAGCGCCGCCAAGCCATCGGCGTCGAGCGGGGTTATCACCTCGCCCTTGGCGTCGATGCGCTCTGCCACCTCGAAGCGCAAATCGCGCGGCACCAGGGGCTCGTCGCGGCGGTAATAGAGATCGAAGGGATCGGGCCGGTTGGCCCGCGCGATCTCCAAGATGTCGCGGAAGCCCTCGCTGGTCACCAGGGCGGTGCGGGCGCCCTGGCGCTGGATCAGGGCGTTGATCACCAGCGTCGTGCCGTGGTTCACCAGTCCGGCGTCGCGGGGCGCGATGTCGGCTTTTTCAAAACAGTCGAGGATACCGCCGACGAAGTTGTCGTAGGTGGTCGGGCTCTTGGCGTAAAGCACTTCGCGGGTTACGTGGTCATAGGCCACCAGGTCGGTAAAGGTTCCCCCGATGTCCACCGCAATCGCATACGCCATGATTTATCCCTGGCTTGACCTTGTTTTGGCCGCATTGGTTGGCCCGGCTCTATCGTACCCGAGAGTGAAAATCTACACTATGCTCACACCCTGGAACCCAGGGAGGAAACCCATGACCTCTAGCTACCCCGAAGCCGTGCGGCAAAGCGCCTCAAGTTCCGGGAGATCCTCGCCCGCAAGACCCTGACCATCATGCCCGCTGGCTTCAGCCCGGTCTATGCCCGCGATGGCGGCGTCGACTTCATCTGGCTGAATTCGGTGGAAACCCGCGACCAGATCGCCAAGGCCGCCGAAGCCATCCCGGCTCCACACCTGTGGGCAGCAAGGATCCCAAGGCGAAATAGCTGCCTTTTATAAACCACTGTTCCAGGGGGCTCATTCCGGTTTAATATAACCGTAACTTTCGTCATGTCTCACAACCGATGATCATAACAAGCACAGGGAGATCAATCATGGCATTCAAGGGATTGAAACTATTCACCGCGGCGGGAGCCATCACGGCCATCGCCGGGGTGTTGGCGGCGCAACCAGCTTCCGCCGATGTCGCGTCGTTCTACAAGGGCAAGGTCATAACCATTTATATCGGGGTCTCGGCCGGCGGCGGCTACGACGCCTATGCCCGCACGATCGCCCGCCACTTCGTCCGCCATATTCCCGGCAATCCCCGCATTGTTGCCAAGAACTATACCGGCGCCGGCGGCATGCGGATGCTGAACTCGCTCTACAACGTGTTCAAACAGGATGGGACGAATGTGGCGCACATCCTCCGCAACCTCGTCAGCGAGCCGCTGTTCGGCAACAAGTCGGCCAAGTACGATGGCTCTAAGATCAAATGGCTGGGCAGCGCCAACCAGGAATACTCCATGTGCACCTTCTGGCACAAAACCGGCGTCAAGTCCGTCAAGCAGATGTTGACCAAGCCGCTGATCATGGGCGGGCTGTCGATCGGCAGCACCATCGACATCCACACCCGTCTGGTTAACAACCTGTTGGGCGGCAAGCTGCGGCTGATCACCGGTTATCCCGGTGGCGCCGACGTCAATCTCGCCATGCTGCGCGGCGAGGTGCAGGGCCGCTGCGCTTGGTCGTGGTCCTCGATCAACGCCACCGGCGCCGACTGGTTGCGCGACAAGAAGATCAACATGGTCCTGCAATTCGCCATGAAGAAGCATCCCGACCTTCCCCATGTCCCCCTGATCCTCGATCTGGTCAAGAGCAAGAAGGACCGCGATGCGCTGCTGGTCCATCTCTCGGCCCAGGTTTACGGCCGGCCTTTCGGCATGGGACCCAAGGTGCCGGACGACCGTCACAAGGCCATGCGCAAGGCGTTCTGGGACACCATGATCGATCCCGTGTTCCTCAAGGCCGCGAAAAAGCGCCGTCTCCAGATCGACCCGACGCGCGGCGAGGAAGTCCAGAAGCTGGTCGAGCGGGTCTATGCCATGCCGCCCGATGTCATCGCCCATGCGAAAGTGATCGGCACGTCGTCCGACCGCACCAAGGTCTCCAAGGCCGTGGTGCCGGTGGTCACCCACAAGGGCAAGATCACCAAGATCAAGTCCGCTGGCCGGCGGGTGTCCTGGAAGGGCAAGGGCGCCAAGGGCAAGCTTCGGGTCTCGGGCCGGCGCACCAAGATCACCATCGGTGGCAAGAAGGCCAAGCGCAAGAGCCTCAAGGTCGGCATGAGCTGCACCTTCACCGTCAAGGGGGCCCAGACCGCGCTCAAGATCGACTGCTAGGGCGTTTGTTTGCGGGCTGAATTGCCCCTTGCTCCAAAATAAGGACCCTCGGCTACTGCCGGGGGTCCTTGAGCGCCATCGTCACCCGGGCGACCGGAGGATGCCACCATGACCATGACCGTGACGCCGATCTCGGACGCCTTGGGCGCCGAGGTGGCCGGACTCGACCTGGCCGGGGAGGTCCCGGACGCCACCATCGCGGCGATCAGAGATGCCTTGGCAGAGCATTTGGTGCTGGTGTTCCGCGACCAGAAGCTTTCGCCGCCGCACCAGATCGCCTTTACGCGCCGGTTCGGCGATCCGGTGCGCCGCATCAGCGGCGATTTCCTCCATCCCGAATATCCCGACGTCCTGGTGCTCTCCAACCGCAAGGTGGACGGCAAACATGTCGGCGCTACGCCGGTCTATGCCGGCTTCACCTGGCATGCGGACCTCACCTATGCGGAGCGGCCTTCCATGGGCTCGATGCTGCACGCGTTGGAGGTGCCGGAAGCAGGCGGCGATACAGCCTTCGCCAACATGTACACCGCCTATGAGACCCTTCCCGCCGACACCCGCCGCAGGATCGGCGGGCTAGGCGCCATCCATGTGCGCGACCGCAGGAAGAACCCCCGGGCCCAGCTGACCGAGGAATTCGACCGCGACGCCGATGAGTATTACGGCATCCCGGTGCCGGATTCGGTCCACCCGATGGTGCGCACCCATCCCGAAACCGGACGCAAGTCGTTGTTCGTCTCGCCGCGCTTCGCCGTCGCCATCGACGGCATGGACGACGCCGAAGCGCAGCCGTTGCTGGATGAGCTGTACGCCCACCAGAAACGCCCGGAGTTCATCTACCGCCACAAGTGGCTGTTGGGGGATCTGGTGTTCTGGGACAACCGCCGCACCATTCATCTGGCCTGCGGCGGCATCAAGCCGCCCGGCATCCGCCATCTGCACCGGACGTCAATCGCCGGCGACGTGCCGTTTTAACGCCTGAGTTGACGCCCGGGCGGCTATTCCGGGCTTTCGGGAACGGCGGCGGTTTGCCGCGCGCGGAAGGCGTCGAGCGCTTGCGCCACGGCTGCGTCATTCAACCCCAGCACGGCGGCGGCCAATAGGGCGGCATTGACCGCCCCGGCCTTGCCGATGGCGAGGGTTCCGACGGGAATGCCGCCGGGCATCTGCACCATGGAGAGCAAGGCATCGAGGCCCTTCAAGGCGCCGGCTTCCATGGGCACCCCGAACACCGGCAGCGGTGTCAGCGCCGCGATCGAGCCCGGAAGCGCCGCCGCCATGCCGGCACCGGCGATCACCACCTTGATGCCGCGTTGGCGGATGCTGCCGATATAGCCGGTCAGCCGGTCCGGGGTGCGGTGGGCGGAGATCACCTTGGTTTCCGCGGCGATGCCCAATTGGGTCAGGGTGTCCTGGGTATGGCGCATGATCTCCCAATCGGACTGGCTGCCCATGATGATGGCAACCTCTGGGCTTATGTCGGCCATGTGTCTTGGTCCTTGTTGTCCATGGGGGGCGGCATTAGAGGCGGCATTATAGGTGCCGGCGCCCCGGTGGCAACTAGGCTGTACACCCTTAAAGAGTTGATCCCTGGGCCGTCATCACCACAACCCTTTAAGGGTACACACCCTAAATAAGAATTTAGTTTATAGTTTTTTAACCATCGGTTAGGATTTGCAAGGATAGGGTCCATCGGATACCCGGACCTTCCCGGATTCATGGGACAGCCGGAACAGCCACCGACCAGGAAGATCGCCCATATGGCGGGGGTTTTATGCGAATAGACATCACCAAGCCGGTTTCCAGGGTCCGTCCCGTCACCAAGGCGAAGGG
>JAZFWG010000257.1:0-2152 GCA_036448135.1 Alphaproteobacteria bacterium | reverse complement strand
TTCATCTGGCAGGTGTTCGACCTCGCGCCGAATTATCCGCGCCTTACCAAGTTCCTGGAATATTGGCGGGACTATATCGACGGTCCGCTGCATTCGGTGCGGATCATGGGGACCGAGGTGATCACCCCCGTAGAGGTCCACATCGTCCACGACGAATTCGTCCTCCACTAAAATTCCCAAGGCCGGCCGGGCCCGGCGCCCGGATGATGGCGGCGTTGCTGGCCTTCACCCTAAGCGACGATATTTAGCTCGCCAGGCCTTTTCTTGCCCGCGGCGGTGTGAAAGAGCCTAGTCCCCGGTCTATTTCAGGGACTGGGCCAAGGCGTGCTGACGCTTGGCGGCCCACAGCCATGCCGCGAGGCACACCACCCCACCCGCCGCGATGGGCAGGCGAAGCCCGAAGCTTTCCGACAAGCCGCCCATGACCAGGGCGCCGATGGCGGGGCCGCCGCGGAAGATCATGCCATAGATGCTCATCACCCGGCCGCGCATGGCGCCATCGACCGCATTCTGAACCAGGGATTGGATACTGATGTTATTGACCGTCGTCGAAAAACTGATCAGCGCCAAGAAAGGCAGCGTCAGCCAGAAATTGGACAAGGACGTGAAGACCACCAGGGCGCCACCCATGATCGCCAGGGCGTGGGCCGCGAGCGCCGTCCGCCGGAGGTGGGTGCCGTAGCGCAAAAACCACATCCCTCCCGCCATGGCGCCGACGCCCATGACCGATGTCATCCACGCCAGTCCGTCGGCGCCTTGGCTGAAGATGCCGGCGGCGAAACCGGGCAACAGCTCGCTGACCGGTCGGGCGAACATCGCCGCGAGCATAAGCAGAAATAGGATCGGACCGATCCCCGGATGGCCCACCACATAGTGGTAGCCCGCCCATGCCTGGCGAAAGATATTGGCGCGTTCCTTGCCATCGCCCATGGCCCGGGGAATTCTTATTCGCATCAGGGCATAGAGCAGGGCAAGAAACGACAACGTGTTGACGGTGAATGCGGCGACGACACCGCCTTGGACGATCGCCACGCCGGCCACCGCGGGCCCGATGGATCGCGCGGTGTTGAACAGGACCGAATTGAGGGCGATCGCCGCCGACAGGTCTTCGCGGGGCACCAGGCTCGGCAGCATGGCGAGGCGCACCGGCTGATTGATGGAGGCGATGGCGCCCCGGAGCACGGTTAGGGCCACCAAACCCCAGATGTCGATCAGGCCGAGGCCGGTGAAAAAAACCAGGGCGATGGCTTGAAGCATGGCCGCGGCCTGGCTGATGATGGCGACGCGGAGCCGGTCGAACCGATCGGCTATGGCGCCGCCAAGCGGGCTGAAAATAAGCGAAGGGAAAAGATCACAAAAGGCGATGATGCCGAGCCAGGCGCCGGAATGCGTGAGTTCCCAAGTCAGCCAGCCGATGGCAACCCGTTGCACCCAGTTGCCGACCAACGAGATTCCGTCTCCGATGATGAAGAAGCGGAAATTGTCGTGGCTGAGCACACGGCGAATACTGCCGGTTGCCGGGGATGTTGTCACGGTCGGATTGCTCCTAGGGTCCGGACTCATAAACGGTTGTGGTGCTGGCGGCCCACGGATCGTTTCCGGATAGGCGCAAAAATCGCTGTAGTGTCCGCCACTTCAAGCTTATTGCAACGACGTCCGGTGACGATCCGTGGGCCGTCCTTCTAGGATTTGCCGGGAATGCCCCGGTTTCGCGTCGCGCGTCCCTGAATATACCTGGGAATATGCCCAGCATGTCCTGCGTCCTCGCTCCTAAAACCGGGGCATTCCCGGCAAATCAGCGCCATAACCTTTTATGAGTCCGGACCCTGGCTGACGATGGGTTGTTCATACCCTCCAGGCGCCGGCTTGAGCACTAATTCAGGCCTCGCCGATCCCTGATCGGGCCTTGCGGGGTAAATGCGATGGCGCCGAAACCGTCGGGTAAAAAAACCCCGCCATGGCAGGGTTGGGCCGTGATGGCGGCCGTGGCCGGCGAAATGAAGCCGTCCCTATCTGGAGGGGACGGTTTCCTCCAGATGCGCCACCTTCTTGCGCATAACTTTGAGTAGACCTTCGATGCTGCCGCGTTGGCGGCGGATCACCGAGGAATAATCCTTGCGATGGGTCAAGGGCATGCTGACCCCTGCGACCT
>JAZFWG010000256.1:0-6849 GCA_036448135.1 Alphaproteobacteria bacterium | reverse complement strand
GGCGGGATCTGGTCGCCGACTATCCGACCTATCCGGATACTCGGCGCTATCGTACCCCGACCTACTTCAAGTCGATCCAGGACAAGGATTTCTCCAAGGACTATCCGTTAATCATGACGTCCGGACGGGTCACGGAGTATGAGGGCGGCGGCGACTTGACTCGGGCCAACCCGTGGCTCGCCGAGCTCCAGCAGGAGATGTACTGCGAGGTCAACACCTATGACGCCAACAACGCGAACATCCGCAATGGCGGCGACATGTGGGTCGAGGGTCCGGAGGGCGGCCGCATCAAGGTCAAGGCCATGGTCACCGAGCGCGTCGGCCGTGGCGTCGTCTGGATGCCGTTGAGCTTCGCGGGAATCTGGGAGGGCAAGAGCCTGAGGGACAAGTACCCGCCGGGGGCCGACCCCTATGTCCTTGGTGAATCGGCCAACGCCGTGTTTACCTACGGCTACGATTCGGTCACCCAGATGCAGGAGACCAAGTGCAGTCTCTGCCGCATCAAAGCAGCGTAAGGAGGATCTATCATGGCAAGAATGAAATTCCTGTGTGATGCCGAGCGCTGCATCGAATGCAACGCGTGCACCGTGGCGTGCAAGAACGAGCACGAGGTTCCATGGGGGATCACCCGCCGCCGGGTCGTCACCATCAATGACGGCAAACCCGGCGAACGGTCGATCTCGGTCGCCTGCATGCATTGCTCGGACGCGCCGTGCATCGCGGTGTGCCCGGTGGACTGCATCTACCAGACCGAGGACGGTGTGGTGCTGCATTCCAAGGACCTCTGCATCGGTTGTGGCTACTGCTTCTACGCCTGTCCATTCGGCGCGCCGCAGTATCCCCAGGCGGGCAATTACGGCAGCCGCGGCAAGATGGACAAGTGCACGTTCTGCGCCGGCGGTCCGGAGGAGGACAACTCGGACGCCGAGTTCAAGAAGTATGGGCGTAACCGTCTGGCCGAGGGCAAGCTGCCGCTGTGCGCGGAGATGTGCTCGACCAATGCGCTTCTCGCCGGCGACGGCGAGAAGGTGTCCGACATTTACCGTGAGCGCGTGGTCGCCCGCGGCTTCGGGTCCGGCGCCTGGGGCTGGGGTACCGCCTACCAGATCAAGGGCGGCAGATAAGTTCCAACCGCCATCGTGTTCGAGGGGACGGCACCGTGCCGGCCCCTCGGCCTGCCAAAATGGATGACACCATGAGACCGATGTGGGCCCCGTTGACGATGGTTTTTCTGACGGTAGCCGCAGTGTCTCTGGGCGCCTGCCGCGAGGACGAGCAGGGCCGTGTACTCCTGTTCAACAAGGGCGTCTATCTCGGGAAGGCGGACACCGACATTACTGCCGATGTGCGCCGCGCTTTGGGTCATCGTATCCAGCGCCAGGCCTCCGGCGGCGCCGGCACCAGCGGCGGCGGCGCATCGGGTTCGGCGACACCGCCGAACATACGCCCACCGGCGTCGACGCCCATCGATGCCCTGCGTGAACGCTTGCGTCACCAGAGCGGCAATTGATTTAACGGGGAACCGTCATGGAATATTGGCTGAAGCGAATTTTGGCGGCGGCGGCGGTCGCGTCGCTGTTGATCGCCGGCGTCGGCGGCATCGGCGGCGTGGGCCTTACTGACGGCTTGATCGGTCCGGCACAGGCCAACGTGCCGGGCAAGACCCTGGGCACGAAGAGCGACTCCGACCTCTGGCGCAGCTTTCGCAAAGGTTACCGCAGTGACGTTCCCTATCGCGACAAACAGAAGGGCGTGGCAATCCAGTCCGAGGGAGAGAACTGGCGAAACGTGCGTAACGGGCCGCTCTCGGTCTATGGCGGGTGGCTACTGCTGGCCGTGGTCGTCATCATTGCCGTGTTCTTCGCATGGCGTGGACGCATCGGCGTCGATGCAGGCTTCTCGGGCAGGACCGTCGAACGGTTCAACGCCACCGAACGCTTCTCCCATTGGCTGGTGGCGTCGAGTTTCATCATCCTCGGCCTTACCGGCCTCAACATGCTCTATGGCCGCTATATCCTCTTGCCGGTGCTGGGGCCGGAGGCGTTCTCCACCCTGACCATGGCCGGCAAATACGCGCACAATTTCGTCGCCTTCGCCTTCATCGCCGGCCTGGTCATGATCGTGGTGATGTGGCTGCGCCAGAACATCCCCGATAAGACCGACCTCACATGGCTGGCCAAGGGCGGCGGAATGTTAGTCAAGGGTGTCCATCCCCCGGCACGCAAATTCAACGCCGGCCAGAAACTGGTGTTCTGGCTTGTCGTTCTCGGCGGCGCCTCGGTCAGTTTCACCGGCTTGATGCTGATGTTCCCCTTCACCTTCGCGCCATTCGACGCCACCTTCACCATCCTCAACATCTTCGGCTTTGGCCTGCCGGAGAATATGACATTGATGCAGGAAATGCAGATCACCCAGTTGTGGCACGCGCTATTGTCCCTGATCCTGATCGCCCTGATCATCGGCCACATCTATATCGGTACCCTGGGCATGGTCGGCGCCATCGATGCCATGTGGGGCGGCGATGTCGACGAGAACTGGGCGCGCGAGCATCACAGTCTGTGGGTCGCGGAAATCGGCGCCGCGCCATCGCCGGAACCGCCGCCCAAATCGGCCCCACCACCGGCGCCGAACCCCACGGGAGAATCCGACAGTGCGTAGAGGCACGGCCCTTTGCTTGGCAATCACCGCAACCGTCGTGGCGGGCTTGGCGATGCCGGCGCCGGCATTGGCCGCGGTCAGCGCCGATCAGGTCAAGGCGAAAGTCGCCAAGGCCTTCGGTGTCAAGGTCCTCAAGGTGCGGCCGGCAAAAGCCGACGGCCGCAAGGTCTTCGTGGTCACGGTGATGAACCCCGGCGGAGATTTCAACGAGGCCTTTCAGGTCAGCACCATCGTCGTCGATGCCGAGACCGGGAAACTGGTTTCGGGCTACCGCCACCGCGCCAGCGGGCTTGACGCCAACCAGGCTCCAATGTTCGTACCCAACCTCCATTCCCCGGACACATTGAGCTGGGGTTTCATCTGGCGTTAGCGCCGACGGCCCAATGTTCGCGGTGACGGTTGATGATCCAACCCCCCAGAGTTCCGCCTGCGTATCGTCTGGTCGCACTGGCGCCGGACGCCGAGGTTAAATCCAAGGCCCGGCAGATGGCTGCCGAGGGGGCCGAAGACGGCACCCTGCTTTGGCGCGCGCGCGACGACATGCTCGACTGCGCCGTGATCCTGCATCCGGACGAAGTCTTCGAGCGTGCCATGCTGGTCACGTACGTCGCTATGCTGGGGCTCAATGACGCCTTCTCCATCGTCGTGCAGCCGATGACGGAAGTGACATTGACCTGGCCGAACCGGGTCGACGCCAACGGCGCCGGTGTCGCGCGCATCGGCGTCGAACTGCCTGGGGATGCCACCGCCGGATCGGTGCCTAAGTGGATGGTTCTCCTCGCCCATGTCAATGTCGCGCCGCCAACGGCCGGCGGCGCCAAGATCGACCTCAAAGTCACCTCGCTTGCCGAGGAAGGCTGCCAGGACCTCACGGCCGGGGCCCTGTTGGAAATTTTCGCCCGGTATTTCCTCAACTGGGTCAACCGCTGGCAGGATGACGGTTTCGATCCGGTTCGAACCATGTGGCTGCGCCACGCGCCGGGTCACGGTGAAAAAATCGAGTTGGAGCTCGCAGGAGAGCGTATCTCCGGCACCTTCGACGGCATCGACGACGACGGCGCCTTGGTGCTTGGCGGCGAAGGCGACGGTCGGCCGATCGCCCTTCACGCGGCGCTTTCAGCCATTGGATGGCGAGACGGGGTCGAGACGCCATGAGGAAACCGCGATCGGTCACGCCGGCCCTGGCGGCGTTGATGCTGTTGGCGTCCGCCCTCGGCGTGCCCGCCCAGGCGGCGTCGATGAAGCATGACAGCATCGTCAACGCGCTGAGCTTTTCCCCCGATGGCAAGTCCATTCTGTC
Source organism: Alphaproteobacteria bacterium (assembly GCA_036448135.1). Lineage (GTDB taxonomy): Bacteria > Pseudomonadota > Alphaproteobacteria > SMXQ01 > SMXQ01 > JAZFWG01. The sequence continues at coordinate 2,891 of JAZFWG010000256.1, read as the reverse complement.
GGCAAGCTGGGACCGCACCGTTAAGCTGTGGAACCCGGCCACCGGCACCGCGCTCCACACCTTTCATGGCCATGAAGCCAGCGTCAACGCCATCGCCTTTTCGCCGGACGGGCGGCTGGTCCTGTCGGGCAGCTGGGACAGGACCGTCAAGCTGTGGGATGCCAAAGGCGGAAAGCTGCTGCGCACCTTTAACGGCCATAAAAACAGCATCTATGGGGTGGCCTTCTCACCCGATGCCAAGACCGCACTGTCGGCGAGCTGGGACCACACCCTGAAACACTGGGATCTGACCACGGGGAAGCTGATCGCGACCTGGACCGGCCATGCCGCCAGCGTCAATGCCGTGGTGTTTACCCCCGACGGGCGCTTCGCCATGTCCGCCAGCTATGACACCACCATGAAGCTTTGGGACGTCAAGACCGGCCACGTGGTGCGCACCTACCGCGGCCACACCGGCAGTGTCAACTCGGTGGTGCTCACCGCCGACGGCTTACGCGCGCTCACCGCCAGCACCGATAAATCCGTCAAAATGTGGGACGTTGCCAGCGGCGCCATCCTGCGGCGCTTCGCCGGCCATGAAAAATTTGTCACCCGCGCCGTCATTTCGCCCGACGGCTCCCGCGTGCTGTCCGCCGATGGCGAGGGCATCGTCAGGCTGTGGGACACAGATAGCGGAAAGGAAATCCGCAAATTCTCGGATGGGATAAAGCCGCTGTGGGGGCTCGCCTTCTCACCCGATGGGCGTCACGCGCTGGCGGGCGGCCATGGCGAGATCATCAAGGTCTGGGACCTCAAGACCGGGCGCGACGTATCGCCCTGATCCAGGGTGTGTACTCAGGTACCTAATTCAACCGGACGCTGCTGGCGGTGCGGGTTCCGTCAAAGGCCGTATCCAGGCCAATCAAGATGACGGCGGAACCGATGGCGATGACGACCATGACGGCCAAGGCCAGAAACAGTGGTTTCATTGCTTCACCTCCCATGCGGTGGTGAGGCAACTCTAGCAGTTTCGGCCCCGGCATGCCAGTTCCGCCTGCCCCGCCCCTGGACCCCTTGTCCCCTGGCGCGCTATGTTTCCGTCACCAAGGAGTCACTGGAGGGGCCGAGGGACGCCATGCGCTTTCCGCGCGCCATACGGTTCGACGAATCGGACACCCGGGTCTTCGAGCGCGCCGCGTCGCCGGGGGAGTGGGCCATCCCCGGAACCTTCGTCTTCGCCGACGCCGAACCGGAGACCCTCGCCGGCAAGGCCCGCCAGGCCTTCGCCTACGGCTTCTTGGGTATCGGCAGCTTCGGCTGGTCGACCTTCGTCGAGGTCGATAACATCAGCGAGTCCGCCTTTGAGGCCACCCTCGATACCCTCGCCCAGTATCTGCTCGCCCACTTCGGCGCCCCCGACCGCGAGGCGGCGCTAAGCGCGGCCCGGGCCGAGGCCGAGTACGCCGCCGGTTTGTGCGAGCACGAGCGGCGCACGCTGCTGGCGGTCGAGCGCTCATTCGGTGAGGACGGCATCGTCGAGCGCTTCAAGGTCATCCACGGGACCTCCGACCCCGACCATCCCCAAGCCTGGACGATAACCGGGGATGGCGATCCTTGATTGGCCGCCAAGGGCGGCGGCTCCGCCATGGTATCCACTTTCACCCCTTCCCGTCCCTGGACCCATTGCCCCCTGGCGCGCTATGTTCCCACCATGAAGGATTTCTGGCGATCCGCGGGATTTCACCTGCTTGAACGTGACGGCGATGGCCGCCTGGCGGTGACCGACGGCTTCCTCGGCGCCTATGTGAGGCGCCCCGAATTGGAGCCCGTGCCCGAATCCTGCGCCGGCGAAATCGCGCTGCGCGATGCCTTGCTCGCCGATGCCCGCCTGGCGGTCGCCGGTGACCGCATCGATGCCATCAAGGACCCGGATGCCCGCGACAACTTTCGCGTGCTCTTGAGCTTCCGCGATCTCCTGATCGAGGCCGGAACCCTGGAGGCGTGCTACGCCAATCTGTTCCGGGGCGGTGACGTTAAGGTGCCGCCGGTGTTCATCGATCAACTGGTGCGCCTCATTCTCCGCAATATCCTCGATGGCTGCGACGAGCCGCTCAAGCTGCGCGCGGCCGAGCTTCTGTTCCGCCCACAAATGGTCGGGCTCCGCGATGGCGCCATCATGTCCGCCGATGCCGAGACCATCGATGTCTATGGCTCAACCGGTGGATTCGGCGAGATCGGCCGTCTTCTGACCCAGGCCGATATCCCCACCCATGACGTCGAGCTCGACGTGCTGAATGCCGACAATGCGGAGATCTATTGGCACCGCGACGAGGACCACGACACCGTCCTCGATCTGACCTTCGGCCGGCCCGGCATCGATGCGCTCTCGCGCGTGCTCGAGGCCTGGATCAGCCACTTCCTCAAGATCGGCACCACCATCGCCCCGGTGGGCACCATCAGCGACGAACACTGGCGCTGGCATGTGGGGCTCGACGCCGAGGCCACCGCCATCCTCAACGACCTCTATGATGGCCGCAAGATGGATGACGAGCGCCAAAGCCGGATCCTATCCCTGTTCCGGCTCGAATTCGATCAACCCGCCCCGGTGAGGGCGGACGTGGCCGGCCGGCCGGTCTATCTGGCCATGGCCATGGACCAGGAACATATGCTCCGCATCAAACCCCAGAACCTGCTGGTCAACCTGCCCCTCACCGCGCCGGCCTAGGATTTATAAAGGAGAGAACCATGGACGAAGAGCAGCTCAATATGGAAATCCGCAAGTTCCTCAAGAAGGTGGGCATCACCTCCCAGCGCGAGATCGAAAAGGCGGTCCGTGACGCCGTCGCCGAGAACAAGATCGGCGCCGACGCCACACTGAAAGCCCGGGTCCGCCTCGAAGTCGCCGAGGTCGG
>JAZFWG010000255.1:0-3184 GCA_036448135.1 Alphaproteobacteria bacterium | reverse complement strand
TGGCGGTGCTGGTCAGCCAGTGGCGCCACGTCCGCGACGACACCCGGCCGGAGCCTTCGGCGGCCGCGCCGGACTTGAGGGAACAGTTTCAGGCCTTGGCCACGCCTACGATCCTGATGTTCTTCATCTTCTTCACCCTGACCGCCTTTGCCACCAACGGCATCCATTCCTTCACCGTGGTGGCGCTGGTGGAGCTTCGCGGCATGCCGCTTACGGCTGCAACCAGCGCGCTCACCGGCTATCTCATCGCCAGCGCCGTCGGCGTGCTGGCGGGCGGGTTTGTTGCCGACAAGATTACCCGCCACGGTGCGATGGCGGCGTGCGCACTGCTGATCTCGGCCTTCTTCCTGATGGCGATGGTCTCGATCTCGTTCCCGGTGACGATAGTTGTCACCCTGATGACCCTGGTCGGGTTGTTTCAGGGCTCCATACGGCCCGCCCGCGACATGCTGATCCGGGCGGTCCTGCCCAAGGCCTCGTTCGGCAAGGCGGTCGGCATCGTTGCCACCGGGGCCGCCTTCGGCGGCGCCTTGGCGCCGTTCGCCTTCGGCTGGATCATGGATTTGGGCAAGGCCGAGTTGGTGTTCTACGTCCTGGTGATCTCGGTGGTGCTGATGGCCGCCACCATCCTGGTGGCGGGGCGCAAGGTTCCTGCCTCCTAGTCGTCCAGCGGCCAGTAGGCGAAGGCGAGGCCGCATTTGGCGTGGTGCGACGGGAAGTAGTCGATCACCTTGGCGGGCCTTTGCATGGCGGCGGCGACGGTGATCCAGGCGCGGATTTCCGCCGTGCCGCCGCGAAGCGTGTCGGAATCGAAGGTGAACAGGTTGGTTAGCTGCTCGGCTTGGTTACGCTCGAGGCGTTCCAGCACCCAATTGTCCAGCGGCTCGTCGATCCAGCCCGCCCTCGGCCCGTGGGGATCGTGGGAAAGCCCGCCCGAGGCGTAGAGCACCACCCGTTCCGGGCCGTCGCTAAGGATGTCCCTGAGCGCCAGGCCGAGATCCCAGCACCTTTGTGCGGTCGGCAGGGGCGGGTAGCCTTCATTGATGAAGATGGGGACGACGGGGATGTCATTGTTGGGGACGAGCCGGGGGTGGGGGTGGATCAGCATGTGGGACATGCCGCGTTCCGGGTGGCCGACCGCTTCCATCTTGGCGAGATTGGCGGGGTCGAAGCCGTAATGCACCAGCCCCTTGAGGATGCGGTTGGCGAGGGCGGCATGAACCGGGACATCGACGCGGGATTTCGCCGCCTGTTCGGCCATATAGCGCGGCAGGCTTTGGCCCCAGAGTGATTCGGCGGTAAACACGGCGAAGGTCGGCATGTTGACCTGGTTGAACATGTCGCCCTGGTCGTCGCCGATATAGATGATGGCGTCGGGCTTGTAAGCCGCGATCACCGCGCGCATGACCTCGAAGGCGGTCTCGACCCGCGCCACATGGCTCTTGACCACGTCGGCGGTCTCGAGCTTGGCGGTGTGGGGCTGCGAATCGCGGGTGTAATCGGGGATGCCGTCATAGACGGTGGGCCACACTTCCGGCGGGCAGAAAATCGCCGGCGCGTGGGAAGCGGCTATTCCAAGCATGTCTCACTCCGTTCCTCGGGCGCCGGCGTGCCGCGCCCCAGTGAAATTTATAACCGCCGCCTCAAATTCGTGGCCGTCAACAATTTTATCACCTCAGTCGGCGCGGGCAACGGCTTTGCGTCCGGGGATTGGGCGGTTATTGTGGCGCCTTGAAGTCACAGGGAAGCCACTGGCGGAAGCCAGCGCACGAGGGAGGACCGGACATGTCGGAACATACCACCAAGCGTAGCTTGGCGCCCAAGGGGCACATCACCACCATTGATCTGGCTGGCAGGTCCCAGCAGGCTTACGTGGCGGTGCATCACAGCGGCGCCGGGCCGGGTGTGTTGCTGCTTGCCGACCAGGCCGGGCTCGACGGGGGCATGCGGGCCCGGGCGGATCTGATGGGCGAGGAGGGCTATTCCGTCCTGGCACTCGCGGGTAATTTGCCGGTGGCCGATATCAAAGCCGCCGCCGATGTGTTGCGCGGCCTGCCTGAAACCGAGGGCGGCATCTGCGCCATTGGCCACGGGGTGGGGGGTGCGCTGGCCATCCGCGCCGCCGGTGAGGCCGGCTTCCAGGCGGTGGTCGCCTTCGATGCCCCCGCCCTTGACGCCGAGGCGGACATATTATCGGCGCTGCCGTGCCCCTATGTGCTCCAGTTCGGCACCGACGGCGCCCCCGAAGCCGCCGCGGCGGCAGACAGCCTTAAGCGCGGGCTTCAGGGCCGCAAGGACGGCTCGCGGGTCTATGACTGGCCCGAGGCCGGGCCCGGCTTCGCCATTCCGGGCCGCGACGCGTTCCACCAGCGGGCCGACAGCCTCGCCCATTCCCGCACCCTCGAGTTGGTGCGCCGGGTGCTCGGGCCCTATTATGATTTCGCCGCGCTGTTTGCCGAGCACACCTATCACGAGTTCACCACCCGCGACGTCGACGCCGCCATGGCGACCATGGTCGACGAGCCCTATGTCAACCATGTGCCGACATTGGCCGGCGGCCTCGGCCACGACCACCTGAAAAGGTTCTACAAGTACCACTTCGTCGACCAGAACGCCGGCGGCCGCGACCGCACCCGGATCTCCTACACCATGGGGCCCGACCGTCTGGTGCTGGAGAGCTACACCAAGTTCCGCCACGACGCGGTGATCGACCGCTATTTTCCCGGCATCGCGCCCACCAACAAGGTGGTCGAGATCGCCACCGTGATCATCGTCAAATTCCGCGGCGACAAGGTCTGCCACGAACATTTGTATTGGGATCAGGGCTCGGCGCTGAAGCAGATCGGCGTGCTCAAAGCCGACGGCCTGCCGCTGGCCGGGGCCGAAGCCGCCCGCAAGGTGCTGGACGAGAGCCAGCCCTCCAACATCTTCTTCCAAGACGCCTGGGCCACCAGCGAAGGCAAGCCGATCTGAGCCGGGCAGGGGTTAAGGCTCCTGTGCGGGTGATGGGCGTTCCCATCTTTCCGTGCTATGAAGGGCGGGGTATCCGGGGCACCCGGCGGGCCCTGACAGCATAGACTAGGGAGGTGCGGCCGATGGCCACGATCTCGAAAATTTCCGAAAGCGTTGATTTGGATAATCTCGAAAAGCCCCGTGAGCGCTTTCTGCTCTCCAGGGAAAAGGA
>JAZFWG010000254.1:0-2244 GCA_036448135.1 Alphaproteobacteria bacterium | reverse complement strand
TCCTGGTCACCGCGTGTTCCATAGCCAAGGCCGACATTTGGGAGGTGAGCAAGGTGAATATCAATTTTATCATGGTCCTGTTCGTTGTCCTGATGATGGTCACTTATATCCCAGCAATTCCCATGTCGCTGGTGGAACTGTTCTATCGTTGAGGTGGGACGAAAGGGGAAGCGGTTCCATGTCGGAAAATATTCTCGTCGAGCGCGACGGCGTCATCGCCACCGTGGTGCTCAATCGCCCGGACAAGCTGAACGCCATGACCAAGCGGATGTGGACAGATCTGGGCTGGGCAATGGAGGAGCTTTCGGCGGCGGATGATCTCAGATGCATCGTTCTCAGGGGCGCCGGGGGGAAATCCTTTTCGCCGGGAAACGATATCTCGGAGTTCGAAACCCAGCGCTCCAACCCGGACCAGGCCAAGGCCTACGGAGAGATCCTTCAAGGGGCGTTGTGGAGCATCGATGACTGCCGCCACCCCACGGTTGCCCTGATCGAGGGCATCTGTGTCGGCGGCGGTCTCGAAATCGCCGCCCTTTGCGATATCCGGATTTGTGGCGAATCGAGCCGTTTCGGGGTTCCCATCAACAAACTCGGCCTGGTGATGGCCTACCCCGAGATCGAAGCTCTGCTCAAACTCGTGGGCCGTGCGGCAACCCGTTCCATCCTTCTCGAGGGCCGCGTTTTCGGTGCCGATGAGGCCGCTGCCATGGGCCTTGTGACCCGCGTTGTCGCCGACGGCAAGGTTGCCGGGGAGGCCTATGATACGGCCCGGCATATCGCCGAAGGCGCGCCTTTGGTGGCGCGTTGGCACAAGAAATTCCTGCGCCGCCTTGAAGATCCCCGGCCCCTCACTGAAACCGAGCTCGACGAGGGATACGCCTGCTACGGCACCGAGGATTTCCGCATCGGTTACACGTCGTTCCTGGGCAAGAAAAAACCCGAATTCGAGGGCCGCTGACGTGGCAGAGCGAACCGGTCCCCTCACCGGGCTCAAGGTCATCGAACTGGCGCACATTATGGCGGGGCCGGTTTGCGGCCTCATGCTTGCCGACATGGGCAGCGACGTCATCAAAGTGGAAAAGGTGCCCGGCGGGGACGATACGCGGCGCATGGTGCCACCGCTTATCGATGGCGAATCCGCCGCCTTCATGATGATGAACCGCAACAAACGCGGCATCGTCATCGATTTGAAGACCGAGGACGGCAAGGCAGTCTTGCGCCGAATGTTGAAGACCGCCGACGTGGTGATCGAAAATTACCGCCAGGGAACCATGGAGCGTTTGGGGCTGGGTTACGACGTCCTGAAAGAAGACAATCCGGGGCTTATTTACTGCGAATTGTCCGGTTTTGGGCGCACCGGACCCTACGCCGATCGCGCTGGCTTTGATTTGATCGCCCAGGGCATGAGTGGCCTGATGAGCATCACCGGCGAGGGCGGCGGCCGTCCGCCGGTCAAGGTGGGCGCGCCGATCACCGATATCACGGCGGGCCTGCTCGGCGCCATGGGTGTGCTTGCCGCCTATGTTCACCGTCAGAACACCGGCGAAGGACAGCGGGTGGATACCTCGCTATTCGAGGCCGGCATCGCCCACACCTACTGGCAATCGGCGATTTGCCTGGCCACCGGTCAATCGCCGGCGCCGATGGGATCGGCCCATCCGCTGAACGCACCCTACCAAGCGTTTGAGACCGCCGACGGCTGGATCACCATCGGTGCCGCGAACCAAAGCAACTGGCTCCGCCTGCTCGATGTCCTGGAGGTCCCCGAGCTTGGCGGCGATCCGCGCTTTCGGGAAAATCACGACCGTATTTCCAACCTCGACGCCTTGGATTCGGCGTTGAGTCCGATTTTCCGCAAACACGGTTCGGCCGAGTGGTTAAAGCTACTCGAAGCGGCGGGGGTCCCCGCCGGCCCCGTCCTCAAGATTGGCGAGGTGCACAGCAATCCCCAGACCCTTGCCCGCGACATGATCGTCGAGGTCACACACGACCGCCTGGGGCCAGTGAAGACGCTTGGTCTTCCGGTCAAGTTCTCAAAAACCAAGGGCGCTGTCCGCCGCGGGGCGCCTGTACTCGGACAGCACACCCGCGAGGTTCTGGGCGAGTATGGCTACGGCGACGAGGAAATAGAGGAACTGGTCGATAACGGGGCGGTCATAGCAGCTTGAAGCTGTCTCGGAAGGGCAGCACGGGTTCGCCGGTCGGAAGATCAGCTTGCCTGCCGATTGGCTTCCAGCCGAGCAT
>JAZFWG010000253.1:0-2457 GCA_036448135.1 Alphaproteobacteria bacterium | reverse complement strand
GAGGGTGGCAAGGTCACTTTCAGGGCCTGGTGCCAGCCCACAAGCGGCCATGTGTTCCAGGTCGCCGATACCGGCATCGGCATCGCGCTGGAGGACATTCCCAAAGTCATGCAACCCTTCGCCCAGATCGAGAACCATTTGAGCCGCAAGTATCAGGGCACCGGCCTCGGCCTGCCATTGATCAAGCGGATGGCTGAATTGCACGGCGGCTCGGTGGATATGCAAAGTGAACTCGGCGCCGGCACCATGGTCACGGTGCGCCTGCCCGCCGAGCGCATCGTCGCCGCTAAAAAAGCCAGCTAATCCTTGTCCCGTGCCAGCGCCGCAGCGCGGATGGCGGAAAGGGTGGTGCGCGTGGTGATGGTGTCCGGGTCCATGGCCAGTTCGATCACCGCCGCGGTCCCGGCCGCCAGCGCCGCTTCCAGGGCGGGTAGGAATTCATCGGTCCGGGTCACGGTCTCGCCAAAGGCGCCATAAGACCGGGCCAGGGCGGCGAAATCGGGATTGGTGAGGCCGGTGGCGATGACGCGGCCGGGATAGCGGCGCTCCTGATGCATGCGGATGGTGCCGTACATGCGGTTGTTGAAGACGATGATGATGGGATCGGCGCCGCAGTCTGCCGCGGTGGCAAGTTCATTCTCCGTCATCATGAAGCCGCCATCGCCGACGAAGCCGACGACGGTGCGCCCGGGATGGACGATCTTGGCCGCGATCGCCGCCGGCACCCCATAGCCCATGGCGCCGCCGGTCGGCCCGATCTGGGTGCGGTGGTGACGGAAGTTGAGGAATCGCTGGGGCCAGCCGGCGAAATTCCCGGCATCGAGGGTGATGATGGCATCTTCCGGCAGCCTCAGGCGTAGCGCCGTCATTACCTGTCCGAGATCGAACCCGCTGTCGCTGGCATCGGGCTCCAGGCTTTGCAGGAAATCGTCCCGGCCCGCCTTGGTCCATTCGCGCCAGCGCCCTCGCCCTTCCTCGGCAGCCAAGGGCGCCATGGCCCGGGCCGCAGCGGCGAATTCGGCGATGCCTGCATGGATCGCAAGGTCGGTCTCGAACACCCGGCCGAGCTCGCCGGCATCGCCATAGACATGGATCAAGCTCTGGGCCGGCTTCGGCGCCGTGATCAGGCTGTAGCCGCCGGTGGTGGCGTCGCCCAGGCGGCAGCCGACGGCCAGGATCACATCGGCCTGCTTGACGCGGTCGAAGAGGCTTGGCGCCATGCCGAGGCCAAGGCCGCCGATGAAGCAAGCATGGTCATTGTCGATGATGTCCTGGCGGCGGAACGACGTCGCCACGCCAAGCCCGTTGGCGGCGGCGAATTCCGTGATGTCACGGCATGCGTCCGTGGTCCAGCCGCTGCCGCCGACGATCATCAAGGGCCGCGAAGCCGCCGCCAACCGGGCGCGCAATTTGTCCATGTCGGCGGCCTCGGGGCGGGGACGTGTCACCTCAATAGGTTCGATGTCGGCCACAGTGGCCTCTTCCGACAACACGTCTTCGGGGATTTCCACCACCACCGGGCCCGGTCGGCCGGAGACCGCGGTATGGAAGGCGTGGGCCACGGCCTCGGGGATGTCGTGGATATCCTCGATGCGCGCCGTCGCCTTGGCTAGGGGCGCGAACATGGCGGTGAAATCCGCCTCCTGGAAGGCCTCGCGGCCACGGTGGTGGCGCGGCACCTGGCCGATGAACAGGATCATCGGCGTCGAATCCTGGAACGCCTCATGGACGCCGATGCTGGCGTTGCAGGAGCCAGGGCCGCGGGTCACCATGCAGATACCGGGCCTGCCGGTCAGCTTGCCGTAGGCCTCGGCCATGAAGGAGGCGCCGGTTTCCTTGCGGCAGGTGACGAGGCGAAGCTCGTCGTTGCGTTTATAGAGGGCATCCAGCAGCGCCAGGTAGCTTTCGCCGGCGACGCAAAATGCCGTGTCGGTGCCGTGAAGTTGCAGGGCATCAACCAGGATGCGGCCCCCGCTGCGGCGTATGTCAGAACGATCGGTCATGGCCAGATGCGAAAATTGCTTGATCCTCTTTCCTTGAAACGAGTCTATCTTGTCCGGGCTGGGAATTACAATCGAACCGGGCCCGAGACATGAAACTGTTGCGACTGATCCGGACCATTGCCAAGCGGTTCTTCGCCCATCACGGGCCGCAATGGGCCGGCCATATCGCCTTCTGCACCCTGTTGGCGCTGTTTCCGTTCCTCATCGTCCTGGTTTCGGCGGCGAGCTTCCTCGGCACCGGCGAATTCGCGGGACAGCTGATCTATATGTCTTTCGATTTCCTTCCCGCCGAGATGGTCGACACATTGTCCCCGGTCATCGTGGAAATTCTCGAGCAGCGCCGTGGCGGGCTGATGACGGTGGGCATCATCGGCACCATATGGGCGGCGTCATCGGGTATGGAAGCGTTGCGCCTGGCGGTCAACGACGCCTATGGCGCCTCTGGCCTCAAGGT
>JAZFWG010000252.1:0-2870 GCA_036448135.1 Alphaproteobacteria bacterium | reverse complement strand
TGCCGATCGCCGTCGGGCTTGCCTTCGCCCACCGCTACCGCGAGGACGGCGGTGTCTCGCTGGCCTATTATGGCGACGGCGCCGCCAACCAGGGCCAGGTGTTCGAGAGCTTCAACATGGCCGCGCTGTGGAAGCTGCCGGTCATCTTCATCATCGAAAACAACCATTACGGCATGGGGACATCGGTCAGCCGCGCCTCGGCCAGCCCCGATTTCTTCCGCCGTGGCGAGCCCTTCGGCATTCCCGGGCACAAGGTCGACGGCATGGACGTGTGCGCGGTGAGGGAGGCGGGCGCCGCCGCCGTGGCGTATTGCCGTGCCGGCAAGGGGCCGCAAATCCTGCAGATGGAGACTTACCGCTATCGGGGACATTCCATGTCCGACCCGGCGCGCTATCGGACCCGGGACGAAGTCCAAAAGGTGCGCCAGGAACGCGATCCCATCGACCACCTTTCGGACCTGTTGTTCGAACATGGTCTGGCGACCGCCGAGGATCTCAAGAAGATCGATAGCGATGTCAAAAACCGCGTCACCGAGGCCGCGGAATTCGCCGTCACCGATCCCGAACCCGATCCACGGGAACTCTATACAGACGTTTTGGCGGAGGCCTGAACCATGGCCGTTAGCGTATTGATGCCGGCGCTGTCGCCGACCATGACCGAGGGCAAGCTCGCCAAGTGGCTGAAGCGGGAAGGGGACGCGGTGCGTTCCGGCGACCTGTTGGCCGAGATCGAGACCGACAAGGCCATTATGGAGGTCGAAGCCACCGACGAGGGGACCCTAGGCCGGATCCTGGTCGCCGAGGGGACCGAGAATGTCGCCGTCAACGCGCCCATCGCGGTGTTGTTGGAGGTTGGCGAGGATGCATCCGCCGCCGAGGCGTTGGTAGCTAAAGCCCCGGCGCCTGCGCCCGCCCCCGTCCCGCCTGTGGCCGACCCGGCCGAAGGCACCGAAGCCCTGGCGCCGGCGCCCCGCCCGGCGGCCCCGACCCCACGGGTCCCAGGCGATGTCGATCCCGCCTTCTTTGAGAACACCCATTCGATCACCGTGCGCGAGGCCTTGCGCGATGCCATGGCCGAGGAAATGCGCCGCGATCCGGACGTCGTCCTGATGGGCGAGGAAGTCGCCGAGTACCAGGGCGCCTATAAGGTGAGCCAGGGCTTGCTGGACGAGTTCGGGCCCATGCGGGTGGTCGATACACCGATCACCGAACAGGGATTCACCGGACTCGGTATCGGCGCGGCCTTCGGCGGGCTGAAACCCATCGTCGAATTCATGACCTTCAATTTTTCCATGCAGGCCATGGACCAGATCATCAACTCCGCCGCCAAGACGCGCTACATGTCCGGCGGGCAGATAGCCTGTCCGGTGGTGTTCCGCGGCGCCAACGGCGCGGCGGCGCGGGTGGCGGCCCAGCATTCCCAATGTTACGCCAGCTGGTTCGCCCACATCCCCGGCCTCAAGGTGATCGCGCCGTTTGCCGCCGACGACGCCAAGGGGCTGTTGAAAGCGGCGATCCGCGACCCCGACCCGGTCATATTCCTGGAAAACGAAATCCTTTATGGGCGCAGCGACGAGGTTCCCGTGGACCCCGATTTCGTCGTTCCCATCGGCAAGGCCCGGGTGGCGCGCGCGGGCGCCGATGTCACCATCGTCTCATTTTCAATCATGGTGGGGCTCGCCCTGCAGGCGGCGGACCAGTTGGCGGGCGAGGGGATCGACGCGGAAGTGATCGACTTGCGCACGCTCAGGCCGCTCGACCGGGAGACCATCGCCGCCTCGGTGGCGAAAACCAACCGCATCGTCGCCGTCGAGGAAGGCTGGCCCTATGCGGGGATCAACGCCGAAATCGCGGCGATGATCATGGACGCCTCGTTCGATGATTTGGACGCGCCGCTTTTCCGGGTCGGGGCCGCCGACGTGCCGCTTCCCTACGCCGCCAATCTCGAAGCCCTGGCCCTTCCCAAGGTGGAAGACGTGGTGGCCGGCGTCCGTGCCGTCACCTACCGCGACTGAGGGGGTCCGATCCATGCCCGTCACCATAAGGATGCCGGCGTTGTCTCCGACCATGACCGAGGGCAAGATCGCCCAGTGGCTCAAGAAGGAAGGCGAGGAGGTGCGCTCGGGCGATCTCTTGGCCGAGATCGAGACCGACAAGGCGATCATGGAGGTCGAAGCCACCGACGAGGGGACCCTGGGCAAGATCCTGGCCGCTGCCGGGACCGAGGCCATCGCCGTCAATGCTCCCATCGCCGTGATCGTCGCCGACGGCGAGGACGAATCGGCGCTGATTGAGGCCGTCAAGGCAGCCCTTGCCGAGGCCGAATCCGCGCCCCAACAGGCTCCCGCGGCCGAAGCCGCCGCGCCTGCGCCAGCGGTCCAGCCCGCGCCTGCGCCCCAGGTTATTGCGGCACAACCAAAGCCGGCGCCCGTCGGCACCCCCGCCCGCACCCCCGGAGCGCGCATCAATGCCTCGCCCCTGGCCCGCCGCATGGCCAAGGCGGAAGGGCTCGATCTCGCGCGGATCACCGGCAGCGGTTCCCGTGGGCGCATCGTCAAGGCCGACATCGAAGCCGCCATGGCGTCGGTTGGCACCGGCGGCATATTCGCCGGGCTCGGCCAGAGTTTCCCGGCCGCCGCGGCGCGGACCGAGCCCCATTCCATGATGCGCAAGGTGATCGCCCAGCGTCTCACCGAATCGAAACAAACAGTGCCGCATTTTTACCTCACCGTGGACTGCGAGATCGACGCCCTGCTGGATCTCAGGCGCGAGATCAACGGCGGCGACGAGGCTTTGCGCATTTCCATCAACGATTTCATCTTTCGCGCCGTGGCGCTGGCCTTGTGGGAGGTGCCCGCCGCCAATGCGTC
>JAZFWG010000251.1:0-2297 GCA_036448135.1 Alphaproteobacteria bacterium | reverse complement strand
TATTGGAAAGCTCGGCGGCCAAGGCACCGAGATCGCTATCCGGCACCTTGATGCGCGCGAGTTTCGCGATGTTCGCGACGGTGGCTTTATCCAGCGACATCTGGTTAAAGTGTCTCCCACCCGCAAGGGGTAAGAATGTCTTGGACCGTGGCCGGATTGGCCGCTCACGCCCGGAAAGACAGGCAAATTATCACCCGCCATGGCCATCCGCAACCCCGCCGAACTGGCGGAAATCATGGACGAGAATCAACCCATCCTCGGCCTCGATGTCGGCGCCAAGACCATCGGGCTGGCGCTGTCCGACCTCACGCGCACCATCGCCTCGCCGCTTGAGACCTTGAGGCGCGGCAAGTTCAAGGACACCGCCCTTCGCCTTCGGGCCATCATCGACGAGCACGGCATCGGCGCCCTTGTGGTCGGCCTGCCCATCAACATGGACGGCTCGGAAGGCCCCCGGGCCCAGTCGGTGCGCCAGTTCGCCGCCAATCTCATCGCCGAGATCGACATCGATATCTGTTTCTGGGACGAGCGGCTGTCGACCGTCGCCGTCGAAGGGGCGATGCTGGAGGCCGATCTCTCCCGCGCCCGGCGCAAGCAGCTGGTCGACAAGCTCGCCGCCGCCTACATTCTGCAGGGCGCGCTCGACCGCATGGCCGTGGCCGGGACTCAACCTCCTGGGCGGTGAGTCCGGGACCGCCTTTGCCATGAAGCCGCTTGCCATTATCTTCGCCGCACTCGTCATCGCCGCAGGCTTTGGTGTGTCGGCGGCGGAACGCACTTCCCGCCTGGTCGCCCCCGGCGCCGATGGCCGCCTGGTCTATAAAGCCGATGCGCGGGGCAACCGCATTGCCGATTTCTCCCATGCCGGCTATGGCGGCGGCGGCGTGGCCTTGCCCATGGTGGCGGTGAAAGCGCGCCTTGCGCCCGGTGACGGTGACGATGGCGCCCGGATTCAGGCGGCGATCGACCGGGTCGCGGCCTTGGCGCCGGACGCCAACGGCATTCGCGGCGCCGTGCAACTCGGGCAAGGACAATTCGAAGTCGCGGGTCAAATCCACATTTCCGCCTCGGGCATCGTGCTTCGGGGCGCCGGACAAGGTGAGGGCGGCACCCGGCTCCGCGCCACCGGCACCGGCAAACGGCGCCTCATCGTGGTCAAACCCCGGGGGCGGATGGGGGGCAAGACGCGGCGCAAGCGCGAAGTGCCGGGCACGCGGCGCGCAATTCTCGATGCCTATGTGCCGGTCGGCGCCATAAGCCTCCGGGTCGCCGGCGCCGGGGATTTCACCGTCGGCGACGCAATAGTGGTCATCCGCCCCTCGACGGCGAAATGGATCCGCGCCATCGGCATGGACCGCATCCCCGAGCGGCGCGACGGCCGCCGCATCAAGCAATGGAAACCGGGCAAGTACGACATCCATTACAACCGCGTGATCGTGGCCGTCGGCGGCGAGCGCATCCGCTTGGACGCGCCCCTGTTCCATGCCATCGACCGCGACTATGGCGGCGGCTTCGTCGCCAAATACGATACCAATGGCCTTCTCAGCCAAATCGGAATTGAGGCGTTGAGCGGGGTTTCCGACAGCGACGGCTCTGGGGATGATGAGGACCATGCCCGGTCGCTGATTTTCATGGATTTCGTCCACAATGGCTGGGTGCGCAACGTCAGCGCAACCGGCTTCGTCTATTCGGCGGTGGAGCTGGGTTATTCCAACAAGTGGATCACGGTCCAGGACAGCCAGTTCCTCGATCCGGTCTCGCGCATCAGCGGCGGGCGGCGCTATGGCTTCAAGCTTCAGGGCCAGCTCAATCTCGGCCAGCGGCTGTTCGCCCGCAATGGCCGCCATGACTTCGTGGTCGGCCGCCAATACTCATCCGGCGTCGTCTTCCTCGATTCGCGCTCGGTGGGCGCCCATTCCATCACCGAGCCCCACCACCGCTATTCCACCGGCATCCTTTACGACAACATCTCCATGGAAAAGACCAACACCGATTTGGCCATCGCCCTGTGGAACCGCACGAACAAGGGCTCGGGCCATGGCTGGGCCGCCGCCAACAGCGTGGTGTGGAACGCCACCGCCGATGGCGGCATCGCCGTCGAGAAGCCGCCCCTGGCCCAGAACTACTGCATCGGCTGCCGCTCGGACACCATGTCGGCGGGCCTCGGCGGGCGAAAGCGCAATCTCTCAGCCCTTTTCGCCCCCAAGGACGCCCATTGGGAGCATTGGAACACAGGCCCGGTGACCCCGCGCTCGCTCTATCGCGCCCAGTTGCGCGACCGCCTGGGCGCCCAGGCC
>JAZFWG010000250.1:0-6280 GCA_036448135.1 Alphaproteobacteria bacterium | reverse complement strand
GTTTTGGAGCCTGTTCTCGGACTCGAATGTGGTGTAGAGGTCGCAACTCCATGAATCAGGAATGCCGTTCGGCGTTTTGGCCCTGAGATCATAGACCGCCTCCACAAGCAGAAGGTTCAATTCCGCCGTATTTTCAAGCAAGCCAACCTGAACCACGGTTGGGAAATGCAACTCGATGTCTTTGTTTTCTTCGCTTACCATCCTCACTCCGGCCCCTAGGGGCACCACCATGCCCAATAATTTCGAAGGCTTGATTCTGGCGCGCCCTCCAGGATTCGAACCTGGGACCTACGGCTTAGAAGGCCGTCGCTCTATCCAACTGAGCTAAGGGCGCAATCAGCGTATCTTAGCGTATTTGAAGTTGTCGGCGTAGTTCTTCGGTCTGATCCGGCGCTCCCGGGGCTGGTGGACCTGGTAGCGGTAGCCCTCTTTGTCGGCGTAGGCGACCGCGTCATCAAGACTACTGAACTGGATCCGCACCTGGGATTGGGTGTCATCGGAGCCGCTCCAGCCCATCAGCGGATCGCGCTGTTTGGGGGTTTCCGCCACGAATTCCAGAACCCACGTCCCGCTTCGGCCGCGGCCCTGTTGCATCGCCGTACGCACAGGCTGAAATATACGGACTTCCCTGGCCTTCATGGCCGCCATGGGTATAACGGAAGGCGGTGACGGTCAAGCGCCCTGGCCCATGATACTTTGTCCACCCGAGCCTTTATGGAATAGTACCCACCCTAAATGCTTAGCCTCGAGAATGTCTCCAAAACCTATGGCCGGACACTGGCGCTGGCGCCTTTGGATCTGCGCCTGGCTGTGGGCAAGACCACGGTGGTGATCGGGCCAAGCGGTTGCGGAAAATCCACCCTGATGGGCCTGATGATCGGGCTAATCCGCCCGGACCAGGGAACCGTCCGGTTTGGCGATACCGAGCTCACCGCCAAGACCGCCCCGGAAATCCGCCACCGCACCGGCTATGTGATTCAGGATGGCGGGCTGTTCCCCCATATGGACGCCAGGAACAACATCATCCTGATGGCGCGGCAGTTGGGCTGGGAACGCACCCGTATCAATCAACGGCTCAATGAGCTTATCGAACTCACCCACTTCCCCTCCCTGGCGCTCGCCCGTTACCCGGTGGAGCTTTCCGGCGGCCAGCGCCAGCGGGTCAGCCTGATGCGCGCCCTCATGCTCGACCCCGAATTGTTGCTGCTGGACGAACCCTTGGGCGCGCTCGACCCCATGATCCGTTTCGATCTGCAGAACGAACTCAGCGCCATCTTCGAAGCCTTGAAGAAAACCGTCGTCCTGGTCACCCACGACATCGGCGAGGCCGGCTTCTTCGCCGACACCATCGCCCTCATGCGCAATGGATATATCGTCCAAATTGGCACCCTGGACGATCTGGTACGCACCCCCGCCGATCCCTTCGTCACCCGCTTCATCCAGGCCCAGCGCACGGCATCGGACCAACTGGGGGGCGCGTGATGGCACCCGGGCGCCTGATCCATCTCCTTGCCGCCGCCGCGGTGTTGGCGGTGGCAGTATTGTCCCTGGGCGCCGAGCTTGCCCATGGCGCCGCGGGTGAGGTGCGGATCGGCTCGAAGAAATTCACCGAATCGGTGGTGCTCGGCGAGATCGCGGCGGGGCTGGTGCGCAGCGCCGGTGCCACCGCCATCCACCGCCGCGAGCTTGGCGGCACCAGGGTGCTGTGGGGCGCGCTGCTCAAGGGCGAGATCGACCTTTACGCGGAATATACCGGCACCATCGGCCGCGAAATCCTGGCCGGCGCCAAGCTGAAAAGCCGCCGCGATATGACCCGGGCGCTGGCCAAGCGCGGCATTGCCATGAGCCGGCCGTTGGGCTTCAACAACACCTATGCGCTGGGCATGCGCGAGGCGGTGGCGCAGCGCCACGGCATCACGCGGATCTCGGACCTCGCCCGCCACCCGGGCTTGCGCTTCGGCTTCGGCAACGAGTTCATGGACCGGGGCGATGGCTGGCCGGCGCTGCGCAAGCGTTACCGCCTACCGCAACGCCAGGTCCGGGGCCTCGATCACGATCTGGCCTATCGCGGCCTCGAGGCCGGGGACATCGATGTCATCGACATGTATTCGACCGACGCCGAGATCGCCTATTACGGCCTCAGGGCACTGGATGATGATCTCGGCCATTTCCCGGTCTATGACGCGGTGCTGCTCTACCGGGCCGATCTGGCGTCCCGCGCGCCCAAGGTGGTGGCGGCGCTCCGAAGGCTCGAGGGCAAGATTCCGGCTTCCCGCATGGTGGCCATGAACGCCCGCGCCAAGATCGACAAGACCGCCGAGGCCGAGGTTGCTGCTGAGTTCCTGTCCACGGCGCTTGGCATCGAGACATCCGGCGGCGTGGAAACCTTCTGGCAAAGGCTCATGCGCCACACGGTCGAGCATCTCCGTCTCGTCATCATTTCCCTTTCCGCCGCCATTGTCGTCTCCATCCCCTTGGGCATCCTCGCCGCCCGCCGGGCGCGGCTCGGCGCGGTCATTCTCGGGACCGTCGGCATCATCCAGACCATCCCGTCGCTGGCTCTTCTGGTGTTCATGATCCCGCTGTTGGGCATCGGCGGGCCGCCGGCGATGGTGGCGCTGTTCCTCTACAGCCTGCTGCCGATCGTGCGCAACACCCATACCGGGCTTCACGATATCCCGCTGCCGGTGCGCAATTCCGCCGCCGCCCTTGGGCTTGGGGCCATGGCGCGGCTCCGCCTGATTGAACTGCCCATGGCGTCCCGCGCCATCCTTGCCGGCATCAAGACCTCGGCGGTGATCAACATCGGCACCGCCACCTTAGGCGCCCTGATCGGCGCCGGCGGCTATGGCCAGCCCATCCTCACCGGCATTCGCCTCGACGATGTGAACCTGATCCTAGAGGGCGCGGTGCCCGCCGCCCTCTTGGCGCTGGCGGTCCAGGGCGGCTTCGATCTGTTGGAACGCGTCCTGGTACCCCGGGGCCTCAGGCTTCGCCCCCTCCTCTGAACCCTAGCGGCCGCTACGGTGGTCCGTCGGCATGATCTGCAGACCATGGCCGTCGGGATCGTCGAAATAGATGCAGCGCGTGTCGCCCCGGCGGCCATGGACCGCAATGCCATGGGCCTCGAGATTGGCCTTGATGGCTTCATAGGTGCCGGTATCGACGTTGAAGGCCATGTGGCTGAGCTCCACCCCGGTCTGCTCCAATGCCGCCCCGGCCCCGAACAGCCCGACGATCTGGTTGCCGCATTTGAGGAAACAATAGCTCGAGCCGCCATGGTGCTCGGTCATGCCGAGGATATTGATGTAGAAATCCTTGGAGCGCTCAACATCGCTGACGTGAAGGGCCACATGGTCGATGCCAGTGGTCTTGATCTTGGTGAGCTCGGTTATCGCCATCGAAGCCTCCCTCGGCCTCCGGAGGGCACCATTGCCACCTGGCCAGAGGCCATGATCATGGTAATCTCAACCGGCATCTTATCACGCCGACTTATCTTATTGCGATACCCGGGGGAGGAAAACACATGCACAAACGCTTACGCCATTGGTGCGGCCAGGATTTTATCGCCCTCGCCTCGGAAGGCCGGCCGGGAATGGACGCGGCCGAGGAGACCGCCGACATTTTCCGCCGCATGGCGTTGGAGCTTGACCGCGACGGGCTTACGCTCAACGACACGGTGCGCACCCGGCTGTGGGGCCGCGACCGCAAAAGCCGCGACGGGGGCAGCAAGGTGCGCCGGGCGACGCTCGACGGCCCGGCGCGGTCGGCGAGTTCCAGCTATATCAAGGCCGGTCATTTCGATTCCGATGCCAATGTCGCCATCGAGCTTCTCGCCATGCGGCCACCGCCGGGCGCGAACAAGACCGTGGAGGAGTTCGAGCCGCCGCGCACGCCGCTGCGTTATCTGACGCTCGGGCCCATGGTCGTGCTGTCCGGCTTCAGCGCCGAGCTCCCTACCCTCGCCGATCAGGTTGCCGATATCCTCGCGCGCATCACGCCGACCCTCGACCATGCCGGGACGTCGTGGCAGCACGCCTGCCTGGTCTCGTGCTACCTCCATGAAAGCCAGACCATCGAAGCGCTGCAGGCGGAATTCGCCAAGTCCGTGACCACCGCCATTCCAGAGCGCGAATATGGCTTGGTCGACGGCTATTCTTCGGAAGGCAAGCTGATCGAGATCGAAGTCACCGCCCGCTTGCCACAGTAACCGTGTATCCATAAGGAGCAATTCAATGCCCAACCGTTCCGATTACCCAAGATTTTCCGATGCCGAAATTGCCTCCCGCCACGCCAAGGTCCATGCCCTGATGGACGAGGCCAAGATCGAGGCCCTGTTGCTCTACGGCACCGGACGGTTCGCCAAGGAAATCTACTGGCTCACCGATTGGCCCGGCAGCCGCGAAGCCTATGTGCTGTTCCAGGCGGGCGAGGAGCCGGTGGTGCTGACCCAGCTTTACAACCACGTGCCCATGGCGCGGGTGATGTCGGTGATAGATGACGTGCGCTGGGCCGGCGCCAACACATCGGACACCGCCGCCGATCTGATCGAGCAGCGCGGCCTGGGAGGCAAACGCGTCGGCTTGGTCGGCGCCATCCCCTACCGCCACTATCTGAAATACCACGACCGCTTCCCGGGGACCGAATGGGTCGACCTAAGCGGCCAGTTCCGCATGCTCCGGACCATCAAGAGCGCCGACGAGATCGAGCGCATCCGCCTTGCCTCGCAACTGACCGACCAGTCCCTGGAGGCGCTGGCCGCCGGATTGAAGCCTGGCATCAAGGAGATTGACCTTGCCGCCCTGTTGGAGCCGGTCTACCTCAAGGCCGGCGGCACCGCGGGCATCCACTTCATGACCTCGATGCCCATGCGCGCGCCCAACTTCCAGGTGCCGGCCCAGTTCCAATCGAACCGCACGCTCGATGTGGGAGATTGCCTGATCACCGAGATCAGCGGCGCCTATTGGGGCTATTCAGGCCAGATCCACCGCACCTTCTCCCTGGGCGAAGGGCCGACGCCGGAATGGCAGGATCTTCACGCCGCCGGCGTCGAGGCGTTCGAGACCATAGAGGGGCTGATCAAGGATGGCACCACCACCGGAGAGGTGGAAGAGGCCGCCGACGTCATCCACCGGCGCGGCTACAGCATCTATGACGATCTGCTGCACGGGGCCAACCAGTACCCGCCGATCATCCAGACCAAGACCACCCGGCGCCACAACAACCGAGAGGTGACCTTCCGCGAGAACATGGTCGTCACCATCCAGCCCAACGTCATGACCTCCGACGAGAAGATGGGCCTGCAGTTCGGCGAAACCGTCATCGTCGGCAAGGACGGCTGCGAGCAACTCAACCATTTCCCCAGGGAATGGGTGGTCTGCGGTTAATTCAGGCCGGAGACGCAAACGGCGGCGGGTGTGATGCCCGCCGCCGCGTGATTTGGTGGTCCGTGCTTAAGCTTAAGCGGCCAGATTTGCCTTGAAGAAATCGATGGTGCGGCTCCATGCCAGTACGGCGCTTTCGGGATGGTGGCGCTCGGCGTTGGTGTCGTTGTGGAAGGCGTGTGGGGCGCCTTCATACATATGCATCGTGTAATCGGTGCCCGCCGCCTTCAGGGCCGCCTCATAGCCCGGCACCCCGGCGTTGATGTTCGCGTCCAAACTGCCGTAATTCAACAGCATGGTGGCTTTGATCTTGGCCACGTCCTCGTCCGCCGGCGAGCGGCCATAGAACACCACGCCCGCGTTCAAGTCCGGCGCATTGACGGCGACCTGGTTGGACAGCGCGCCGCCCCAGCAAAAGCCGACGCAGCCGATCTTGCCCGAACAGTCGTCGCGGCCCTTGACATAGGCCAGCGCCGCCAGGGCGTCGCCCTTGGTCTTGTCCATGTCGAGGGTCTTGGTCATCTCCGGGCCTTCGCTTTGATCTTCGGGGGTGCCGCCAACTTGGGACAGGAAGTCCGGCGCGACAGCGATGAAACCTGCCACCGCGGCCCGGCGCGCCACGTCCTGGATATGGGGAGTCAAACCCCGGTTTTCGTGGATCACCAGGATGCCGGGCGAACTTGCGGCACCGGCCGGCTTGGCCACATAGACGGAGATGTCTCCGGATGCGCCTTGGATGGTGACGGTTTCGGTTTCAATGCGGGAATCGTTCTCGGGAACTTGCATAGGTGTCTCCCCTTCAGCTTTTTGGCCCGAAGCGAATGAGGCCTTGAGGCCGGCTTCGGGTCTAGGTTGTTCAAAATGGTATCTCGGCGGCGGGATTATGCACATCCCAT
>JAZFWG010000249.1:0-5423 GCA_036448135.1 Alphaproteobacteria bacterium | reverse complement strand
GCCGTGCTTCACCCATCCGGTGCTGATCACCCATCCGGAGACCAAAAAGCGCGCGCTTTACGTCAACCGCCTGCTGACCCGCGAGATCGCCGGCATGGACCAAGCGGACTCCCGGGCGTTGCTGGGCAAATTGTTCGATGTCATCGAGCGCGACGAGTTCCAATACGACCACAAATGGCGGCCCGGCGATTTCGTCATGTGGGACAACCGCTGTACCCAGCATGGCCGCACCGATTTCGACCCCGCCGAGCGCCGCCTGCTGCGCCGGCTAACGGTGACCGGGGAACGGCCTGCGGCCTAGTTACGCTCGCCGCCCCGGACTTATGAAAATGGATACTAAGCGCTGAAGCCGCCGTATTTGCCCTGATAGTAGAGCAGCGGTTCATGTTCCGTGGTTTCGGCTCTGTGGGCCTCGCCGAGGACGATGAAATGATCGCCGGCGGTGAAGGTTTCGGTGACGCGGAACTCGGCCGAGGCCAGGGCGCCATCGATTAAGGGCGTGCCCAAGGCGCCGGCATGGGTCTTGACCTTGGCGAACTTGTCTTCGCCCTTGGTGGCGAAGATGTGGGAGATGTCGGATTGGCCCTGGGCCAGGATGTTGAGGGCGAAGACCCGGCTTTTCATCAAGGGCGCCAGCGAATTGGCGGTCTTGTCGATGCAGATCAGGAAGGTCGGCGGGTCCAGGCAGACGCAACTGACCGCATTCATGGTCAGCCCGTAATAGCTGTCGTCCTGGTCCTTGGTGGTCACCACCATGACACCGGTGGCGAAGTGGCCGGCGAATTGGCGCAGATCGATCCCGTCAGCCATTTGTCGGTTCCTTATCCTGTTTCCCTTCGGGGTGCACGCCCCATTCTGTTTGCTTTGTGCGCACACGCCCCTAGGCGGGCGCAATGGTGCCACGGCCCGCGCGCACGCTCAATCATCTTTGAGAAACTTTATAACCCGTGTGTTGAATTCATCGGCGCACTCGATATTGCCCAGATGGCCCGCGTTCTCGAAGATATGGAGCTCGGCCCCGGGGATTTCGGCCACCAGTTCCTCGCCATAGCCGGGTTTGCGCAAGTTATCCTGGCGTCCGGCCATGATCAGGGTGGGCACGCGGATGTTGCCGTGGTCGATGGTGTCGCGCTCGGACCGTGACGCGCCGCGGAACGGCGCCTTGAGCCGCGCCGCCGAGGTCGCCTCCCAGGCGCCTGGAAGTTGCGACATCTCGACCCGGCGTGCGATATAGCCGTCATCGTTAGCGAAGCTGGGATCGACGAACATGGTCTCGATGATGCGGCGCATGTGGGCCTCGGTGCCGTCATAGCTGTTGAGCACTTGGCGCGCTTGGTTGGGCGGCGAATGGCCGCCGCCGCTGCACGACACCAGTTTGACGATCGGCCAGTCCGGTTCCGGCCGCGCGGCGACGGCGAGCGAGAGGCCGCCGGACATTGAACTGCCGATGACATGGGTCCGGTCCACCCCCATGACCTCCAAGAAGCGCTTGATATGCAGGATGCGGCGGCCGAACTGGTTGGTGAAATCGAAGATCTTGTCGGTCAAGCCGAAGCCGAGATGGTCGGGGGCAAGGACATGGAAATGCCCGGCCAGGGCCTCGATATTGTTCTCCCACGAAAACTCGGCCGCCCCGCCATATTCCGCCGAATGCAGCAGCAGAAGCGTAGGCCCCGAGCCAGCCTCGAAATAATGGGTGCGGATGCCGTCGACGGCGACGGTGCGATCTTGCTTCATGGTGTACGTGGCTATGACGCCGCCATCTCGGGCGCGGTTACACCAAGCTCGCGAATCTGGGGATAGGCCTCTTTGGCGAACAGGGTCATGCTCTTGACGGTCTTTTCGTGGGACAGGAATCCCGCCTGCTGCATCATGATCAGATGGCCGAAGCCGCCGACCCGGTCATAGAGCCGCTTGACCTGCTGGGCCACGGAATCCGGGGTGCCGCAGATCACCACGCCTTGTTCGCGCAGATATTCGATGCCGGCACGGCGCACGGCGTCGGTGCGCCCCGAATATTTGCCCTTGAGGGCCTGGACGTTGAGGGACACCGGAACATAGCCCGGCGGGTTACGGAACTGGGGTTCGGTCTTGGCCTGGAGATACCAGCTGAGTTCCTTGGCGCCCTCGAGCGCCTCTTCCTCGGTGTCGGCGGTATAGACCAGGGGCATATAGGCGAAGCGGTCGGGTGCGGGCGCGGGCTGGCCCAGCTCCTTGCAGCGCTCGCGGTAGGTGTCGAACAGCAGCCGGATGCGTTCATGGGGTTGCAAAAACATAGTGAAAACGTAGCCGCGTTCGGCCACGCGCCTGACATTGTCCAGGTCGCTGCCACCGGTGATCCAGATCGGCGGGTAGGGCTCTTGCACGCAGCGCGGCCACACATTGATGCAGCGCCGGTGCCAGAACCGGCCCTCGAAATTGACCGGCCCGTCATGGCTGGTCCAGGCCTTGATGCACATATCTATGCCTTCCCACAGACGCTCGAGGGTCTGGGTCGGGTTGGAGTTGGCGGCGAAGACCTCGTAGGGCACGCCGCGGACGAAACCGACTTCAAGACGGCCATTGGAGATGCAGTCGATCATCGCCATTTCCTCGGCGACACGGATCGGGTTGTGCAGGTTGGCCATCGGATTGCCGAGGATGAGGATGCGCGCCCGCTTGGTCTGGCGGGCCAGGATGGCGGCGCACAAGGGCGCGGCGACATCGAGACAGGTGGCGGTCTGATGGTGCTCGTTGAGCATGATCTCGAGGCCGAGCTCGTCGGCCAGCATGTGCTCGTCGAGATAGCGGTTGTAGAGCTCATGGCCGATCTTGGGGTCGAAATGTTTGCTGGGAAGGTTGACGCGGATCGAGCTCACCGTATCCGGGTCGGGGTGATAGGGGTAGGGCATTTCGGTGAAGTGCCAGGCGTCCATGGTTTCCTCCCTTGGTGGCGGTTTGTTATGTTCCCCTAGGCGAGGAAGTTGCGGACGTGGTCCATGAAGATATCGGGCTGTTCCAGATGGGGCAGATGGCCCGCCTCGGCGACGATCTCGATCGCGGCGCCGGGGATCGATTGGCAAAAGGCCTTGCCGTAATCGGGGGTGACGATGCCGTCATTGGCGCCCCACACCAGCAGCGTCGGCACCTTGATGCGGTGCAACCGGCGTTTGAGCTTGGGATTGTGCATATAGGGCTCCCACGCCAGCCGCGCCGTGCTTTCGCGGTTCCGTGCGATGATCTCGAGCACCTCGTCCGGCATCGATGGGTAGTCGCGTTCGCCCTTCTTGACGTCGAAATATTTGAGCTCCATCACTTTTTCCGGGGGCAGGTAGTACATGTCGGCGATGTCCCTGGCCTCGGGTCCGCCGACCTTGATGCCATAGGGGTCGACCAGGATTAGCCGTTCCAGCCGCGTACAGGTCATGGTGGCCATCTCGGCGGCGATCCAGCCGCCCATTGAGAACCCCATCACGGTGACGCCGTTGAGGTCAAGTTCATCGAGGAGATCGAGGTACAAATACGCGATGTCCTGCATATTCTCGACCCAAAGGGGCCGTTCGGTGTGCCCGAAGCCGGGGGGCGAGGGGATGAAGATCTCGAAATCCTTGGCCACGGCATCGACGAAGGGCATCTCCAGCTCCAGCGCCTCTTCGCCGTAGAGCAACAGCATGGGCTTGCCCTTGCCACGGCGCTCCAATTCCACGTCGATGCCTTGAAGTTTCAGGAAACTTTTGTTGCTTTTGGCCATGGATAGACCCTTCTTGGTTGCCGTGTTCTTACCCAGGAGCGGAGGTCTGAAAACCAACCCCGCCGACAAAACCGTATCTCGTCTCCTTATCAGCGACGGCCCGGGCGTCCCAAGCCCAATTTCCACCATCGCCAAATGCCCATAAATTTTCTAATACTATATGGGGATTGCCTCAAGGTTTCAATGCTTTGGCAAGGGAATTGGTTTCTGCGCCACCAGTTCGATGCCGTAGCCGTTGAGACCGACGATGGTACGCCGCGTGTTCGATAACAGAATCATGTGTTTGACGCCGAGATCGAGGAGAATCTGGGCGCCGATGCCATATTGCCGCAGTTCGCTGATGGGTTTGCTCAGGGGCTGGCCTTCGCGCTCCTTGATGAAGCGTGACAGGCTGGTGGCGGTGGGTTCGCGGATCATCACCAACACGCCGCGGCCTTCATCGGCGATCATCTCCATGGCCGCATGAAGCTCGCCGCCCCGGCTGCGGGTATCGCCGGCGGCGAACTCGCCCACGGTGGTGTCGCCAAGGACATCGGCCAGCACGTTCAAGGCATGCATGCGCACCAACACCGGCTGGTCTCCCGAGATATCGCCTTTGACCAGGGCCAGATGCTCGGCATAGGCGATCTTGTTGGCATAGACGATGAGGTTGAACTCACCGCCATAACGGCTGTTGACCTTGGTCTCGACGATGCGCTCGACGACCTTCTCGTGGCGCCGGCGATAGGCGATCATGTCTGAGATGGTAGCGATCTTGAGGCCATGGAGCTGGGCGAACTTCACCAGGTCGGGCAGCCGCGCCATGGTGCCGTCGTCGTTCATGATCTCGCAGATCACGCCCGCCGGGTTGTGCCCGGACATCCGCGCGATATCGACCGCGGCCTCGGTGTGCCCGGCCCGCACCAGCACGCCGCCATCCTCGGCGACCAGGGGAAAGACATGGCCGGGAGAGAGGATGTCGCTGCGCGAACATTTGGGGTCGATGGCGACGGAGATGGTTCTCGCCCGGTCGGCCGCCGAGATACCCGTGGTTACCCCCTCGCGGGCCTCGATGGAGACGGTAAAGGCGGTCTGAAGGCGGGTTTCGTTCTTCGGCGACATCAGGGTCAGGCCCAACTCTTCGGTCCGGTCCTTGCTGAGCGCCAGACAGATCAGGCCGCGGCCATGCATGGCCATAAAATTGATGGTCTCGGCGGTCGCCAGGTCCGCCGGGATGACCAGATCACCTTCGTTCTCACGGTTTTCGTCATCGACCAGGATGCACATGCGGCCGTTGCGGGCGTCCTCGACCACGTCTTCGACGGACGATAGATAGTTTTTGTAGGTCTCCGACATGATGTGACTTTTTTTGAACCGGTTGGTCTTTGGCGGGCCAAGGTATCGCGCCCCCTTGGCCCAATCAAGGGCTACGGCCCCGCCCCCGGCGGGCAACGCCGCCGCCGCGGCCGCGGATTGGCATGAGGCCGGGATTTCAAGTAGAATTCTAACGGTTTTAAGGGAAGAAACCTAGCCATGGCCATAAAGCTGCCCCCAGCGGTGGCGTGACCGGGCGGAGAAGAAAATGAGTGACAACACCACCCGGCCGAGGGATTGGAGCCAGCATCCGCCCTATTTGTTCCCGGACTATGGCGGGACCACACTCCGCGCGCCCGCCAAGCCATTGGTGCCATTGCCGGAGACCCTTTCGGAGCGG
>JAZFWG010000248.1:0-13956 GCA_036448135.1 Alphaproteobacteria bacterium | reverse complement strand
GTGGGGCGGGTTCGCCATCGTTCTATTCTTTTTCGTGATGTTCATCGGTGGCTGCGCCGGATCGACCACCTGCGGCCTCAAGGTCTTCCGCCTCCAGGTCCTGTGGGCCACTACCGTGGCCCAGATCGGCCAGCTGTTGCAGCCCCATGGCGTGTTCATCCCCTACTACAACCGCAAGCCGATTCCGGACCTGGTGAGTGAATCGGTGATGAGCTTCTTCTTCCTCTATGTGCTGGTCTTCGCCCTGCTGGCGGCGGGCCTCGGCGCCCTGGGGCTCGGCTTCATCACCTCGATTTCGGGCGCGGCGTCGGCGATCGCCAATGTCGGACCGGGACTGGGGCCGGTGATCGGCCCGGCGGGCACCTTCGCCACCCTGCCCGATGCCGCCAAATGGATGCTGTCCTTGGGGATGCTGCTCGGCCGGCTCGAACTGTTCACCGTGCTGGTGCTGGTGACACCCTCGTTCTGGCGCAGCTGATCAACGCAGATAATCGCCCAGATAGGTGCGGATGTTTTTTTCGAGCTGGGCGTTGATATCCTTCATCATGGCTTCCGTGATCTCGAACCAGACCCGTTCGCGCGCCGCCATTGGCGTCCCTTCGGCGACGGTTTGGTATCGTTTGGCCTGTGATTTGATCAGGGCCAACTGGAAACCGGTGGCGTTGAAGAGCTCGATCACGACCTCGAGGGCAGCATCGTAGCGGTGGGACTGATCGGTGGTGAAGGCGCCGCGAACCCCACCCGTCACCCTGAGCGGCACCTCGACGATGCTGGCATTCCGGATGGTCACCTTCAGGCGGTTGCCCTTGCTCTTTCCCTGGCCCCGGGCCCTGAGCCGGTCCTTGACCCAGCGCGTCATCGCCGCCGCCGGGCGCACCGGCGCGAGATGCTCCACATGGGGCCGCGCCAGTGGTGCAACATAATGGTTGGCAACGCTGATGGAGCCGACATCGAGGCCGATGGCGCCAAGATGTTCATAGGTCAGGTCCGGGAAACTGGACCCCGGTGGCGCCGTCTCGCAGGCACCGACCATGACCGCCGCCGCCATCATGGCCAAAAAAAATTTCGCCCGGATCATCCGCATCACCAACCCTTTCGAACAATGTCAGTGTGACACGGACCCTGGATGATGTTCAAGGTGTCGGCCTCAGCCCGCGTAAAGTTCGCGGATGCGCGCCAGGTTGAAGCCACGGCGCGACCCGCAGAATTCGCAGGTGACCACGACCTCGCCATCGACCATCAGCTGCTTGATCTCATCCTCGGGAAAGGTGCGCAACATGTTGGCGACCCGTTGGCGCGAACACTGGCATCCGGCATCGAGAGCCACCGGCCGGTAGACCCTCACGCCCGGATCATGGAACAGACGGTACAACAGCCTGTCGGGTTTCAGGTTCTCATCGGTCAACTCGGCGGCGGTGGCGCTGCCCATCAACACCACGGCCTCGCGCCAGCCGTCATCGTCGTCATCTTTGTCCTTTCCGGTTGGTCGCGGCCCCCCCCGCCGGCGGTCCTCGGGCAGGCGCTGGATCATCATGGCGCCGGCCCGCCACGCCACCTCGCCGCCGCCATGGGGTCCTTGGCCGATGGCGACCTTGATGGCGGCGTCAATCTGTTCCGATTGCCTGAAATAATGGTGGATGCAGTCCGCCAGGGTGGCGCCGTTAAGCTCGACGATGCCCTGGGTGCGGTCGGTATCGGGACCCTGATCGATGGTGAAGGCAAGATGCCCCGCTCCCAACAAATGCGGCACCGAATTGCCGAGTCCGCTTTCGGGCGCCTTGGTCATGGCCTCTTTGAGGCGCCCGGCATCGAACTGGGCATAGCCGCGCAGCTGACCTTCACTGGTCATGTCGGCGACCATCAGGCCGATGGGACCGTTCCCCTTGGTCTGCAGGGTGAACACCCCGTCGAATTTCAGCGCCCCCGCCAGGGTCGCCGCCAGCGCCAGGGTCTCGCCCAGCATCACCGCGACCGGGGCAGGATAGCCGTGGCGTTTCAGCACCTGGTCGGCGACCGAGCCGAGCCGGACGAGGCGGCCGCGCAGGCCATGGCGCTCGATCTGGAAGGGCTGAATCAGATTGTCGGCGGGGGGTGCGGGCTCTTTGTCAGGCGCAACGCTCATGATAACCACATCCCTTTATGGGTATTCACACTATGCCAAACACCAATGAAGGATTCCCTTCTGGGAATGGAGGCGGTTTTCCGCCTCGTCCCACACCGCCGAGCGGGGCCCGTCGATGACCGAAGCCGCGACTTCCCGTTCGCGGCTGGCGGGAAGACAATGGAGGAAGATGGCGTCGGGCTTGGCCAGGGCCATCAGCTTGTCGTCGACCCGGTAGGGCGTGAGCCAGGTGATGCGTTGTTGCGCCGTGGGCTCGGCATTGCCGCTGCCGCCGGAGCCATCGCCCCCCGAACCATTGCCCATGGACAGCCAGGTGTCGGTGACGATGCAATCGGCGCCCGCGGCGGCGGCGGCCGGATCTTCGGTGACGGTGACGTCGCCGCCCTCGGCGCGGGCCCAGTCGAGGGTGTCCTGCGCCGGCAT
Source organism: Alphaproteobacteria bacterium (assembly GCA_036448135.1). Classification (GTDB taxonomy): domain Bacteria; phylum Pseudomonadota; class Alphaproteobacteria; order SMXQ01; family SMXQ01; genus JAZFWG01. Next base: position 11,411 of record JAZFWG010000248.1, on the reverse strand, counting down.
CAATTGCGCCGGACAGGCCAGACGCAGTGAAAAATCGAAGCGCACCGCGGCCTCGACCCACGACGCGGCGACATTGTTGCCGTCCCCGGACCAGGCCACCACCTGGCCCTGGATCGGGCCCCGGTGCTCCTCGAAGGTCATGATATCGGCCATCAACTGGCACGGATGGCTGCGGTCGGTGAGCCCGTTGATCACCGGGACCGAGGCGCCCGAAACCATGTCCCGCATATGCTGGTCGCTGGTCGCGCGCAGCATGATGGCGTCGACATAGCGCGACAGCACCCGCGCGGTGTCGGCGATGCTTTCGCCCCGGCCGAGTTGGGTTTCCGCATGGCCGAGAGTGACGACATTGCCGCCGAGCTGGCGCATGCCGACCTCGAACGACACCCGGGTCCGGGTCGAGGGCTTCTCGAACACCATGGCCAGGGTCTTGCCGGCGAGCGGCGCATTGCCCGGCGCCGGCGCCGGCGCCTTTTTATATTGGGCGCCGAGATCAAGAATGGCGCGCAGCGTCGCGCTATCATGATCCGAGAGGTCAAGGAAATGCCTGATCGCCGCCATCATCTCATCCCGTCTCGAAATCCCGGCAGGTGCGCTCGAGTATATCCATGGCCTCGTCGACATGGCTTTGGCCGATGATCATGGGCGGCAACAACCGCACCACATCCGCGCCCGCGACCAGCGACAACAGCCCGTTTGCGCGCAGTGCCGTGATCATGTCCCGGTTGGCCACCACGGTTTCCATTCCCAGCATCAGCCCCCTGCCGCGCGCCGCTGCGATCACCCGGGGATGATCCCGGGCCAGGCCCTCGAGCCGGGGCAGCAGTGATGCCGACATGTCCTTGACGTGGCCAAGGAAGCCATCGGCGGTAACCACGTCGAGCACCGCGTTGGCCACCGCCATGGCCAGGGGATTGCCGCCATAGGTGCTGCCGTGGGTGCCCGCGGTCATGCCTTGGGCGGCCTTTTCCGTGGCGAGACAAGCGCCCACCGGGAAACCGCCGCCGATGCCCTTGGCGATGGCCATGACGTCCGGGGTGATCCCGGCCCATTGGTGGGCGAACAGCTTGCCGGTGCGGCCCATGCCGCATTGGACCTCGTCGAAGAACAGCAGCAGGCCGTACTCGTCGGCGGTCTCGCGCAGGCCACAAAGATAATCCTCATGGCCCGCGCGGATGCCGCCCTCGCCCTGTACCGGCTCGATCAGGATCGCCGCGGTCTCATCGGTGATCGCCGCGCGCATCTCGTTGAGGTTGTCGAAGGCGACATGGTCGAAGCCGGGCATCTCCGGGCCGAAGCCGTTGAGATGCTTCTCCTGGCCGCCGGCGGCGATGTCCGCCAAGGTGCGGCCGTGGAAGGCATTGTCGCAGGTGATGATGCGGTGACGTTGCGGTGAGCCGGCCTCATGGAAATGCTTGCGCACCATCTTGATGCCGCATTCCACCGCCTCGCTGCCGGAGTTGGTGAAGAACACGGTATCGGCGAAGGTAAGGTCCACCAGCCGCTGGGCCAGGCGCTCCTGACCCGGGATGCGAAACAGGTTGGAACAATGCCACAGCTTGCCGCCTTGGGCGGCCAAGGCCGCGACCAGGTGGGGATGGGCGTGGCCCAGGCCGGTGACCGCGATGCCCGAGGCAAAGTCGAGGTAACGGCGCCCCTCCAGGTCATAGAGATAGGCCCCTTCGCCATGATCGAAGGCGATATCGGCGGGTGCATATGTCGGCATCACCGGTGAAATCACTGGGTACTCCCGATTCCCATGGGTTGATCCGCGCCCATTTCCTCAAGGTCCGCGGAAAAAGCGCGAATTATCTGTTCGCCGCGCCCGGCTGTCAATGAAAGCCGCAGTCTATCAGGGATTTATTCCCCCAGCGAGGCCGCCGTCCCTAGGTCTTGAGCTTGTAGCCCCTGGCCAGCATCACATGGGTGATCGCCCACAGCGCCACATTGCCCAGGATCATCATGACGATCCCCACCACGAGCGATCCGTCATGATGGCCGATGAAGCCATAGCGCAGGCCGTCGATCATGTAGAAGAAGGGATCGATCCGGGCGAGGTCGTTCCATATACCGGGCAGGCGGTCGATCGAATAGAAGGTGCCGGAAAGAAACGACAACGGCATGATCACGAAGTTGGTCATCGCCGACATCTCTTCGTGTTTATCGGCCCAGATGCCGCCGATCATGCCCAGCAAGGACATCATCAATGACACCGAGGACGCGTAAAACAGGATGAAGAACAGGCTGTGGATCTTGAACGGCACGAACATATATAGCGCCACGGCCACGGTGATGCCGACCACCAGGCCGCGGGTGACCCCGCCCAAAGCATAGCCCGCCGTCAGTTCGCCCGGCGTCAACGGCGCCATCAGCATATCGACAATGTTGCCCTGCATCTTGGCGCTGACGATGGAAGACGAGGTGTTGGCGAAGGCGTTCTGGATGATCGCCATCATGATCAGCCCGGGGGCGAGGAATTCCATGAACGGCACGCCGCCGACGACCTTCATGGCGCGGCCCAGCGCCAGGGAAAACACCACCAGGAACAGAAGCGAGGTGATGATCGGCGCCGCCAGGGTCTGGATGTAGACCGAGAGGAAGCGCAGGACCTCCTTGACATAAAGCGTCCACACCCCGACCCAATTGATCGGGTTTAGCTGGCGCACGACCAAGGGCTTGGCCGGGGGTCCCTTTGAGGCGCCGGTCATTCGCCGTCACCGCCGTCCAGGGTCGCGCCTTCGGGAAGCTCGGCGGTCCTGTCCGCGGGCGCGCGCTCTTCGCGCTTGGCCCGGGCAGGCTTGGCGGCGGCGGCCTTTGCCACGGCTTCGGCCAGGTCGCCTTCGGCCATTTTCAACTGCAAGGGCGGGGCTTGGCCCGCCTTGTCCTCGCCGAGATAGAGCGTCATGTGGGGGAAGGGAATCTCGATGCCGAGTTCATCGAAGCGGATCTTCATGCGGCGGTTGAATTCGCGCCCCACCATCCACTGCTTGGCCGGCTCGGTCTTGATCCGCGCCTTGATGATGATCGCCGAATCGGCGAACTTGTCGAGGCCGAGCACCTGCAGGGGCTCCAGGATAAAGGGGCCGAAATTGTCGTCGGCCTGCAATTCGCCGCCGAGGTCCCCCAGGACTTCGATAACGTGGTCGACATCCTCGCGGTAGGCGATGCCGACCTCCATCAGGTAATAGGAAAAATCCTTGGTCAGATTGAGGATGGTGCTGACCTCTGAGAACGGCAGGGTGTGAACGCTGCCCGACAGGTCGCGCAACCGGATCGAGCGGATCGACATGGATTCCACCACCCCGGAATGGTCGCCGAGCCTGACCACGTCGCCCACCGCCATGGTGTCCTCGACCAAGATGAACAAGCCGGTGATGATGTCCTGGACCAGCTTCTGGGCGCCGAAGCCGATGGCGAGGCCGACCACCCCGGCGCCGGCCAGCAGCGGCCCGATATTGACGCCGATTTCCGACAGCACGACCATCCCAACCAACACCACCATCACCACCAGGACCCCGTTGCGGACCAGCGGCAGCAGCGTCCGTGTGCGCGCCCGCGACGAGCCTTGATCCTCGATCTTGGTGAGGACTCGCTCGATATAAAGGCTGAAGCCTTCCCAGAACACCAAGGCGGTAAAGAGGATGATGGCGACGTTGAACGCCTTGCCCATGAGGGCCAATCCGGCGTCCGAGGTCAGCCAGTCGAAGGATCCCATGCCCCAACTCTGAAGCAGGAAGATGGCGGCAACGATATAGACCACGCTGCGCAGCACCCGGCGTAGCACTGGCAGATAGCGGTTGGCGCGGGCCTCGAGGCCGGGGAACTGCGCTTTGACCTCGGGGCGGATGCGGAAGCCGCGGTCGACCGCGGCCATCAATCCGGATACCACCAATTTGGCGCCCACCAGGATGATCAGGGTTAGCCCGCTCGCCGCCGCCAGGAACTCGAAGCCGCCCTCGAATTCCAGGATCCACACGCTGTAGACCGCGGCGACATAGAGGATGATAAGGACATGCCAGATGTCGGCGAGGCGCGCGCGCAACCCGCCCATGGCGTCGGTGGCGCCGGCGCCGCGGATCGCCGATGCCACCGCCGAGCGGTTCTGCAGCGTCAGGATCACCAACATGGTGGCGACGACCAATCCGATCAGCTTGAGGACAACATCATGGGCCGAAGCCGCCAGGCCGAGAAGCCGGGCCGCCTCGGCAGCGAAATAGCCATAGACCGAGATATAGGCGAGCCTTCGCACCCAGATGATCAGATAGAAGGCGGTGGCGTCACCGATCGGGAACAGGCGCAGATTGGGCGCCCTGGGCGCGATGAGGATACGGGCCACGGCCATGATCGCCCGCGCCAGCACATAGGCGTTGATCACGGCAAGGGTCACCAACCGCGCGGTCTCGGCGGGGGCGGCGAAGGTGAGCGTGCCATAGGCGGCGACGGCGAAGGCGGCGAGCGGCACGAGATCGAGCACGGTCCTAAGCGTGAGCCAGCCCGCGCGCGCCAGTAGCGTCGGGCTTTCCCGCGCCTCCAGCCTTTGCCGCGGCACCGCCAACAGGCGGCGGGCCCCCCATTCGGCGGCGACACCGATGATCAGGACCAGGGCCAGGGCGGTGATAAGCCCGATCCATGCGCCGCGGGCCCGGGGGTCGGTGACCTGGTGCCGTGCCCAGGCCGTGAACTCAGGCAAACGGCGCAGCGTCGCCACCGTCTCCACCAGGCCTGCACTGACATCGCGCATCATGGCGGAGATGCGGAAGATCCAGCCGGTGCCGAGGCCCGCGACGGTCCCGAGCTTATCCTCGGGCTGGGCCGTGCCCTGCTTGCCGGCGGCGATGGCGGCGCGGAGATTGCGGAGGAATTTGGCCCGCGCCTTGTCGTCCTCGATGGTGGCGGCGAGGCCTTCCAGATCCGAAAGTGGCAACGCGGCGGCTTCCACCTTGGCGGCGGCCGCCGTGTCCTGGGCAACGGCTGAGCCCGGGGCCGCAAACGCGAGGATGGCGGCCACGGCCAAGACAGCCCATAAGGCCGGGTAGGGTTGGTTGATTCGCATCATCATCACGGCTGTCCGCCCCCGGGATTGCCCTTAAGTCCGCCCATCCAGTTTGGGGGCCGGACTGGAGGGCGAGATTACCCGTTTCGCCTTGAACTGTCACACTTTTTGCCGTCCCAGGAGCTTTCCCCGGCGGATCGAGCCGCCTCCAGGGCGGGAAACCGCCCCGATGGTAAGGAAATCGTAAAGCGCCCGCCTTAGCATCGCGCCCACGGACCAACCAAAGGCAATCCAAGGCAAGTAAAGATGGCGGATGCCCAACCCTCACGGCCCAACGGCTCAGCCCGGCCGGACCCCGATGCCGAAGGCCAGGCGCTCATCGAACACGGGCTTGCCGCGCACCGGGCCGGCGATCTCGCCCGGGCCGGGGCCATCTACACCCAGGTGCTGCAACTTAAGCCCCATGACGCCGCCAAGCGCGGCAACGCCTTCCATCTGCTCGCCCTCATCGCCCACACCCAGGGCGACAATGAACACGCCCTGGAACTGCTCGAATGTGCCCTGGATGAAGCGCCCGATGAGGCCAATTTCTACCACACTTGCGGCGTTGTCCTGCGCGCCCAGGGGCGGGACGACGACGCGGTGGGATACTACGCCCGGGCTTTGGAGATCGACCCGGAGCGGGCGCTCAGCCATACCGCGCTGGGCAATGTCCTCAAGGCCAAGGGCCGGTTTGAGAACGCCGAGGCCCACCAGCGCCGCGCCATCGAGATCGAGCCCGGATTTGCCGAAGGTTGGTCGAATCTGGGGCTGACTTACAAGGACTGGGGACGGGGCGATCAAGCGATCCGGTGTTTCCAAAAGGCCGTCGCCCTGGCCGGCGATCATCCCGAACTTCACTACAATCTGGGCAATGCCTTGCTCGCCACCGATGAGGTCGGAGGCGCGGTGGCGAGCCTCAAAAGCGCCCTCGCCCTCAACCCCGGCCATGTCCGGGCCCGGGCCAATCTCGGCATCGCCCTCAAGGAGGACGGCCACTTGACCGAGGCGGTGGCAAGCCTGCGGGACGCGCTGTTGCTCGACCCGGGTTCCGCCGACATCCATTGGAATTTGGGCCTGGCGTTGCTGCTGGGCGGTGAATTCGAAGAAGGCTGGCGCGAATATGAATGGCGCCGCATGATCCCCGAGATCGGCGTTCGCCAATTCGACCGCCCGTCCTGGGACGGCAGCCTGTTCAAAGGCAAGACCCTATTGGTCCATGCCGAGCAAGGCCTCGGCGACAGCCTGCAATTCATCCGCTATGCCGCCCTAGCCAAGGAACGGGGCGGGGTGGTTAAGTTCGAATCGCCAAAGCCCCTGGCCCGGATCCTCGCCGGTTGCAGCAGTATCGACCGCATCATTCCCCGTGGCGAGCCCATCGGTGACTTCGACATCCACATCCCGCTTCTCAGCCTGCCCATGATCTTCGCCACCGGACCGGCGACGGTCCCGGCCGAGATCCCCTATCTCTCCCCCGATCCGGACCTCGTGGCCCATTGGGGCGAACGGCTTGAACGTGACGGCAATTTCCGCATCGGCATCTGCTGGCAGGGCAACCCGTCTTATAAGGCCGACGCCAGGCGTTCGGTGCCCTTGGAGCATTTCGCCCCCTTAGGTACGGTCGAAGGCGTGTCGCTTTACAGCCTGCAGAAGGAGTTCGGGACTAAGCAACTGGCCGCGTTCGGCGCGGAACATGGCATCATCGACCTCGGGCCCGAACTCGACGAGGACCATGGCGCCTTCATGGATAGCCTGGCGGTGATCAAGCATCTTGATCTGGTCATCACCTCGGACACCGCCATGCCCCACCTGGCGGGGGCGGTGGGATGCGAGGTGTGGATGGCATTGCCCCATGTGCCCGACTGGCGCTGGGGCATGGCGGGCGAGACCACGCCGTGGTATCCCACCATGCGGTTCTACCGCCAGCACCGCGCCGGCGACTGGGGCGGCGTTTTCGACGCCATCAAATGCGCGCTAGAGGATAGGTTGCGGAACAGACATGGCGGTTAACCCCAAAGCCATCACCATCGAAATCTCGCCGGGCGAGGTGGTCGACCGCTTGACCATCCTCCGCATCAAGCTCGCGCACATGACCGACGAGGCCAAGCTCGCCAATGTCCGGTTGGAACTTGAAGGTCTCGAGGCGGCGCACCGCGAAAACATCGCCGACAGCCCGGAGATCGCCGCCCTCGACGCAGACCTCGAAGCCATCAACGCCAAGCTTTGGGATATCGAGGACGAAATCCGCGCCTGTGAACGCGACGGCGATTTCGGCCCCCGCTTCATCGAATTGGCCCGCGCGGTCTATTTCAACAACGACGAACGCGCCCGCATCAAGCGCCAGATCAACGAGCTCCTGGGCGCCGACATCGTCGAGGAGAAATCCTACTCGCCCTATTGAGCTTCGCACAGCCTAAGGCCTGGCCTTCCCTGCCCCATCCGTCGCCACCACCCCATCGCAGGTTTCATCGCGATGTTTCTTCAAATAGGGCATGAATGGGGTGCCCCCGGTGCCGACGCTGTTCGGGTTGGTGCGGTTTCCCTCGGCTTGGTGGAAAATATATCGGGCGGCAAATTCAAGATGGATCGATCTGAACTCCTCGACGCGGCGCAAGCACCCGTCATACACCGACTTGAGGGACTTTCGGCACCCGCCAGGGCCCCGGACGAACGAACGAAGCGCCGAGCGGCGTTCAATCTCCTCGACGAAGGCGCGGTGGCCGGGCGGCATATATTCGCGCATCTCCATCAAATAGACCCGCAGCTCGTCGCGTTGGTGGGCGACACCGAGCGCGGCGTCGATCGCCGGAATGATTCCGCTTTGCGCCCCGGTCTCGCCACGGAACTTCTGCGCCGCACCGCCATAGGCCTCGACGCCCTGGTAAATCACGCCGTTGGGCACCGCGGGATTGTCTTTCCAGCCGTGGATGTAGGGCCGGACGCGGTGAAAATAGACATAGGGATCACAATATTCGGGCATCCGGCGCATGGTCGTGTTCATGGCAGCCAGGCTGGCCTCGATGTCTTCGAGCCGGGCCTCGAGCCCATCCGCATCGCGCCTCGCCGCCGCCTCGAGTGCCCCCGGGATCGCCCGGATCGCCGGTGCCGCCCGCGCCTCGATATCGACGTGGATAAGGATGAACCAATCCTCATCGGCGCCGCCGAGGAAGTTCTGCAGGATGGTCAGATTTTCAATTTCGATGGGCCCGTCGGGGTCGATACGGCCCCAATTGTCGAGGGCGTACGACGCGTAGGACAGCACCGGCGGTCGGCCGAGCCGCGCCGCGGCCTGGTGCCATGGAACGGCTATGGCCACGGGAATGCCCCTGGTGAGGTCACCGCCACTCCACATATAACCATGGCCTAGATAGGAAAGCACCATCATGGCGCGGCGCAGCGCACGGACGTCGCTGGCCTCCGGGATGGACAACAGCGCCATGTCATCGATGGCCTGGCGTAACCAACCGGCGACAATCAGCTTCCCCATGTCACCGGCGATCTCTTCCCACCCGGCGAAGCGCGCCGGCAATTCCCGCAGGGGATCTTGGGTTGGGAGGAATCCGCGCTCGGCATCGATCCCGAAGGACGAAAGATCATCCAAGGACATCGGGGCCGGCTGGTCGAGCATCGCCACCTTCCTCGCTAGATGGGCCTCGCCAAACGGGAAAGCGCCAAGCGGTGACGCGGAGCCCACCTTTGCTAAATCTGAGGATGACCAGATGCTAATGCGGCATTGGCTAACAAACCCCTAACCGGCCTTGCCACGGGCCCGGTCGGGCCGAGCCGCACGGGCGCGGAGTTGAACTCCATTGGTAATCTGCTACGCTTGGGATCAACAACGCCCGCCTTAAGAGGCGTTGATCCATTTGACGGGGAGGAACCCATGGCAGGCCGAGAAGCGCTTCAACTTGCCGATCTCGAGCCGGTCGGCCCCGGCACGCCGGCCGGACGCTATCTCCGCCGGTTCTGGCAGCCGGTGATGCGGGCCAAGGACTTGGGCCCGGGCCGGGCCAAGCCGCTGGAGATTCTGGGCGAGAAGTTCACGATTTACCGCGGCGAAGACGGCGCGCCCCATGTCGTCGCCTACCGTTGTCCCCATCGCGGGACACCGCTGTCGCTGGGCTGGATTGAAGGCGACAGTCTGCGCTGCCGCTACCATGGCTGGAAATTCGATTGCGCCGGGCAATGCATCGAACAACCCAATGAAGACAAACCATTTTCCGAGAAGGTGAAGATGCCGTCCTACCCGACGCGGGAGTATGTCGGGCTGATCTTCGCGTATTTTGGAGACGGCGCGCCGCCGCCATTCAGACAGTATCCAGACCTTGATGGCCCTGGCGTGATCATCGCCGACCCGGTCGAGGTCCTGCCCTGTACCTTCTGGAACAAGTTCGACAACGACCATGGCCACCGCGCCTGGGTCCACCGCGCGACGGCGCTGCGCAAGGGCCGCAATGACATCCTGGTCGTCCGGAATGAGGCGGTGGAAGAGACCGCCTATGGCTGGAAAGGCATGAGAACGGTTAAGGGTGAAAAAGCGGACGCGAAGAATTCCCTGGGTAAGGCAAAGACGACCCACTGGTTCATGCCCAACGCGCGGCTGTTTTTTCAGCCGACCCGTGCCGATGGCTTCGAGGGCCGCGACATCTGGGACACCAAGATCGCCTGGACGGTGCCGGTCAATGACCAGTCCCATGCGGCCTTCGACGTGACGCGAACACCTCTCGAGGGCGAAGACGCCGAGGCCTACGCCGAGAGCCGCACGCAGCAACAAGAGGCGGAGGCCGAAACCCGCTGGGACCTGGCCGAAAAAATCCTCGCCGGCGAAATGACCCTGGAAGACCTGCCCGACGACATGGGCGCCTATACCAGCTTCACCATCGAAGATTACGTCACCCAGGTTGGCCAGGGGCCGATCAAGGGCCGTGGCCAGGAACATCTGGCCGCCAGCGAGGCGAGAATCATTTTGCTGCGCCGTCTTTGGCTTCGCGAAGTGAATGCCTTGGTCGCGGGCAAGCCCTTGACCGACTGGCAGGTTCCGGCGGAGCCCTTATGAATACGGAGACTTAACCGGCCTGGGCGGGTTCCTTTGCCGGGCGGGCGGCGGCGGCGGCACCGCCCAATTCTTTTTTCAGGAACTCGAAACTGCGCCCATAGGAGAGATCCGACGCCTTACGCTGTGTGTCCGGCACGTCGGCGTCCGGGGTGATCTGGGCGAAGCTGTGGCCCTCACCCTCATACCAGTGGAGCTCATAGCTCTTTTCGAGCCGGTCGAGGGCCTGGATGTACGCCTCCACCTCGACCCGCGGCGTCGAATGGTCTTCGGTGCCGTAGTGGCATTGCAACTTGCAGGTGATGCCCTCGAGTTCGCGCATATCCGGGAACAGGCTCTGGTGGTAGATGACGCCGGCCTGGAACGCGTCGGTGCGCCCGGCGGCCAACAGCGCCAACCCGCCGCCAAGGCAGAACCCCATGATCCCGACCTTGCCCTTGGTCTCGACCCAGGGCAGGCTGCGCAGGAAGGCGGCGCCGCCGGCAATGACCTCCACCGCCGCTTTCACATCCAAGGAGTTCTTGGCGTGGAGCCCTTGGGCGCGGTTGGCGGGCTTCTGTCCGCCCATGAAATCGGGCGAGAGCGCGATGAAGCCGGCCCGGGCGTAACGCCGGGTGATTTCGCGCTGGACCCAGGTCAGCCCCCCCATGCCCGACAGCAGCACCACCCCGGGACAGACCTGGCCATCCGCCGGCCGCGCCAGGAATCCGTCGGTGTAAACACCGTCGGTCTCATAGCCGGCATGGAGCGAGATGATATGCTCGCCGTCTGCTTTTTCACCCATGGCAATCTCCGGAGGTAGCTCGCGCGTTGACGCTTCGGTTGGCGGCCGAGGCCATCACTTGCATTTGATGGACTTGGCCTCATTCATCTCGAAGAAATAGACGATCTGGCCCTCGGCGTCGATGGTCTCCTTGGTCCCCTGGCCTTTGAGATCGCCGATCTCGGCGATTTCACCGTTACTCCAGGGTTTTTCCCGAGAAGAAGGTAAAGAGGGCAAAGCGGCGGCCCTTGGTGACGGGAAGGGCCTCGTGCAGCAGCGAGCACGAGAAAACCACGCCGCCGCCGAGCGGCGGCTGGTAGAGCCCGGGGCCGAATTCCGGGAACCTGATATGGCCGCCCTCATAGTCGCCGGTATTGAGGTTCAGGCTGAGGGCGAAGCTGCGGTAAGCCAGATGGGGCGCGCCCAGGTCCCGGTGGCGGCGGAAATAACCGCTGCTTTCGGCGTCATAGCAGCCGATGCGGTAGACCTCCGCCCGAATGACATCGAAGCGGAACGCCTTGTTGATCTCCGGGATCAAGCGGCGCTTAAGAAGCCCTTGAATT
>JAZFWG010000247.1:0-3406 GCA_036448135.1 Alphaproteobacteria bacterium | reverse complement strand
GTTCCTTGGAGCTCGGCATGATTGCCATATCCATCAATAGACCCGTGCCTGCAGGGGCACCGACTCGACATCGTCGGACAACGGCTTGAGATGCACCGGGCGGTAGCCGAGGCGCACCTTGCCTCCGCCGCTGCCACCATCGATCCAAGCCAGGCTGTGCTTGAGCCAGTTTTCGTCGTCGCGTTCGGGATAGTCCTCGCGGGCGTGGCCGCCGCGGCTTTCCAGGCGCGCTTGTGCCGAATACAGGCTGACCACCGCCTGGCCCAGCAAATTCTCGAGTTCCAGGGCCTCGACCAGATCGGTGTTCCAGATCATCGAACGGTCACTGAGTTTGACATCGGCGATGGAACCGGCGACCCGGTCGATCGCCTTGACCCCGTCGGCGAGGATTTCGGCGGTGCGGAACACGGTAAGGAATTTCTGCATGGTGCGCTGCATGTCGAGGCGGATTTCGCTGACGGGCCGCGATCCCTGGGCGTGGCGCAGCCGGTCGAGCCGGGCGATGGCCGCCTCACCCGCATCGGCGGGCAAGGGTTTGTGGGCAGCCCCCGGGGAGACCAGCTCGGCGGTGCGCAAGGCGGCGGCGCGGCCGAACACCACGATATCCAGCAATGAATTGCAGCCGAGCCGGTTGGCGCCATGGACCGAGACCGAGGCGCCCTCGCCGATCGCCATCAGGCCCGGCGCCACCGCGTCGGGATCATCATCGGTGGGCTGCAGGACTTCGCCATGATAGTTGGTGGGGATGCCGCCCATATTGTAATGCACCGTCGGCAGCACCGGGATCGGTTCCTTGGTGACGTCGACACCGGCGAAGATCTGGGCGGTCTCGGAGATGCCGGGCAAGCGGTGAGACAGCATCTCGGCGTCGAGATGCTCGAGATGCAGATATATGTAGTCCTTGTTGGGCCCGACGCCGCGACCTTCGCGGATTTCGATGGTGAGGGCACGGCTGACCACGTCCCGGGACGCCAGGTCCTTGGCCGTCGGCGCGTAGCGCGCCATGAAGCGCTCGCCCTCGGAATTGGTGAGATAGCCGCCCTCGCCCCGGGCGCCCTCGGTGATCAGACAGCCCGAGCCATAGATGCCGGTGGGGTGGAACTGGATGAATTCCATGTCCTGCAACGGCAGCCCGGCGCGTAGCGCCATGCCGTTGCCGTCCCCGGTGCAGGTGTGGGCCGAGGTGCAGGACAGATAGGTGCGGCCATACCCCCCCGTCGCCAGCACCGTGACATGGCCGCGAAAACGGTGGAGCGACCCGTCCTCCAAATTCCACGCCATCACCCCCAGGCACCGGCCATCGTCATCCATGATGACATCGAGGGCGAAATATTCGACGAAGAACTCGGCCTTGTGCTTGAGGGACTGCTGGTAAAGGGTGTGGAGGATGGCGTGGCCGGTGCGGTCGGCGGCGGCGCAGGCCCGGTGCGCCATTTCCTTGCCGTAATCGACCGTATGGCCGCCGAAGGGGCGCTGGTAGATCCTGCCATCCTCGGTGCGCGAGAACGGCACGCCGAAATGTTCGAGCTCGGTGACGGCGGCAACGGCGTTGCGGCACATATATTCGATGGCGTCCTGGTCGCCCAGCCAGTCCGAGCCCTTGACGGTGTCGAACATATGGAAACGCCAGTCATCGGGTTCGATATTGCCGAAGGCGGCGCCGACCCCGCCCTGGGCGGCGACGGTGTGGCTGCGGGTCGGGAACACCTTGGAGATGCACGCGGTCTTGAGACCGGCCGCCGACATCCCCAGCGTCGCCCGCAACCCGGCGCCGCCGGCGCCGACGACGATGACGTCGTAATCGTGATCGATGATGTCGTAGGCCTTGGCCATCCCGCTCACCCGGCCCCTCACCCAGCCCAGGCGATGCGCGCCACGGCCCAGAGGCCGCCCAGGGCAGCCAACAGCATCAGGACCTTGACGGCGAAATCCGTGCCCCTGCACGCCGGCCCCTCGGCGATATAGTCCTCGATCACGACCTGGAGGCCGAGCTGGGCATGGTGGAAGCCCACCACGATCAGCAACCCCATGAGGGAGGCGGCGAGGGGTTGGCTTAACCAGGCCACGACGGCGCCATGGCCGGCGCCGCCAAGCCCAACCAGCGAAGCGACAAACCACACAACCAGCGGCACCAAAAGGGCGGCTGAAAGCCTTTGCGCCCACCAGTGGTGCACCCCCTTGTGGTTCGAATCCAAGCCTGAGATCCGGCCAAGCATCGATCCCGGACTCATGAGCCGATGACCCAGGCGAGCGCCGTAAGCAACACCGAGGCGGCGATTACCGCCCAGCCCGAGGCGGTGGCGGTGGTGAGTTCAAACCCTATGCAATAGTCCCAGAACAGATGGCGGATACCGTTGCAGAGGTGAAAGAACAGCGCGAATGAAAATCCGAGCAGCACCAGCAAGCCGAGCGGCGAGGCGATCAGGCCCTCGGCCATGGCGAAGGTTTGGGGCCCGGCGGCGGCGGCGATAAGCCAAGCGGTCAACAGCGCCATGCCGAGGGCGAAGGCGATGCCGGTGATGCGGTGAAGAATGGAAAGAACCGTAGTGATCTGCCACCGATAAACCTGCAGGTGAGGCGACAGTGGTCGTTTTTCTTCGCTCATTATCGAGGCCTTGCCAACCATGCACACTGCCCGGAATCGACGCCATGGGGGGCCAATGTCACGAATGTCGTTCCGAACCGAACGCCGCGGCAACCCATGCCGCGGCGCTGGCCAACGGTTTAGACTCATGGCCCTTACGAGTCAACTTTCCTTGGACCCGTGGCCTGGGTAGCGGTGGCAGCGGAACCAGGCTGGCGGTTGTCACCCAAGCTGGCCTGATATATGAAGCCTTGAAAAGCATCCTCGGGCGGCCCACAGACACATGGACACCACTGTTTTTTTCCTCAAGGGGCTTATTGTCGGTTTCGTCATCGCCGCCCCGGTCGGCCCGGTGGGTATCCTGTGTATTCGCCGCACCCTGACCCTGGGCAAGCTCGCGGGCTACACCACCGGGCTCGGCGCTACGGCGGCCGACACCATTTTCGGTTTTGTTGTCGCCTTCGGCCTCGGCTTCGTCGCCGCCGAGCTGATCGGGCTCCAGGATCTGCTCAGGGCCTTCGGCAGCATCCTGTTGTGCCTGATCGGTGGCAAGACCCTATTCGATCACCGCGTCTCTACGCCGGCGACGCCGATGCGCGGCAATGTCATCACCAATTTCGCCTCCGCCTTCCTCATCACCATCACCAATCCCCTCACCTTTATCTCCTTCGCCGGCATATTCGCGGCCATCGGCATTCCCGACATCACCGACGATCTGACCAGGGGGGTTGTGTTGATCGGCGGTGTCTTCATAGGCGCCGGCGCCTGGTGGTCATTCCTGACCACGGTCGCCGGGTTCTTCCGGGTCCGCGTCACCGATGT